>NZ_JBQGCX010001179.1:0-3093 GCF_052038725.1 Actinosynnema sp. | reverse complement strand
GCCCTGGTCGAGCGCGACGCCGACGCCAAGCTGGCGCGCGGGGCGCTGCACTTCTCCTGGCTCAGCTCGCTGCTGGACGAGTACCGGATACGCGTCCCGCACCTGGGCCGGTTCGCCGGTCGGCACCACTCCCACCTGGTCTCCGAGTTCCAGGAGGGGGACGCATCGCACTTCCGGCTCAACGCGCGGCGCGTGCGCAGGCAGGTGGCCGAACGGCTGCGCGCTGCCCGTGACGCGCACCCCGACCAGAACGAGGTGGTCCGGGCCGAGGCGAAGCGCAAGCGCGGCCACATGCCGTTGCGCAAGCTGGTCGCCAAGGCTCCGGACGTCCTGCTGGCGGCACGGCCGTGCTGGGCGATGTCGCCGATCGTGGTGAGCAGGCTGCTGCCAGCGGAGCGGCTGTTCGACCTGGTCGTGTTCGACGAGGCGAGTCAGGTGGAGCCGCAGGACTCGATGACCGCGATCATGCGCGGCAGGCAGCTCGTGGTCGCCGGGGACGAGCGGCAGCTGCCGCCGAGCGCGTGGTTCCGCGCCAACCTCAACGGCGGCGACTCGGACGAGGACGAAGAAGAGGAAGGGACGGGCACCCCTCACCTGGGCGACTTCGAGTCCATCCTCTCCTGCCTGAGCACCTTCATCCCGGACAACCGGATGCTGGAGTGGCACTACCGGAGCCAGGACGAGCGGCTGATCGCCTTCTCCAACGACGCCTTCTACGGGGGCAAGCTGATCACGTTCCCCGGTTGCCGCCAGGAGAGCCCGCTGGCGCTGCACCAGGTGGACGGCCGGGTGGAGCCGGGAAAGGAGGGGTCGGCCGCCGCCGAGTCGGCGAAGGTCCTCGAACTGGTCCTCGCGCACGTCCGCACCGCTCCCGAGGACACGCTCGGGGTCATCACGCTCGGCAACCCGCACGCCAAGCGGATCGAGCACGTGCTCCGGCGTGCCGCGGCCGAGCACGAGGACCTGGCGGGGTTCACCGAGCGGATGCAGAGCGCCGGGCGCCGGTTGTTCGTCAAGAGCATCGAGCAGGTGCAGGGTGACGAGCGGGACGCGATCGTGCTCAGCCTCGGCGCCGCGAAGGCGGCCAGCGGCAGGCTGAACATGTCCGCGTTCGGCCCGATCAACCACCAGGGCGGGGAGCGCCGTCTCAACGTCGCGATCACGCGGGCGCGGAAGCGGGTCGACGTGGTCACCTCGTTCTCCCCGCTGGACATGGAGCCGAAGAGCGTCGGCGCGGAGCAGCTGCGCCGGTACCTGGAGTTCGCGGGGAACGGGGGTTCGCTGGGGCTGGTCGGCGGCGGGCTCGAGACGCCGCTGAACGGGTTCGAGCAGAGCGTCCACGACGCCTTGGTCGGCGCGGGTGTTCCGGTGCGCCCCCAGTGGGGGTTCGCCGGGTACCGCATCGACTTCGCGCTCGCGCACCGGGACCAGCCGGGCCGGATGGTGCTGGCCGTCGAGGCGGACGGGGACAGGTACCACCGGCTCGGCAGCGCGCGGAACCGCGACCGGCTGCGCCAGGAGCACCTGGAGCGGCTCGGCTGGCGGTTCCACCGGGTGTGGGCGAGCGAGTGGTTCAGCGATCCCGCCGCGCAGACCGCGCTGATCGTGCGGAGCTGGGAGCAGGCCATGCTCGACGCGGAGCGCGACGTCCCCCACCAGCCGAGGGCCGCGGCGCGCGTGCCCGACCCGCGCCAGGCAGTGGAACGCGGTGAGCGGCCGGGGTTCCTGGCCGTGAAGCGCACGAAGATCGACGACTACCGAGACCGGGAGCTGGTCGAGCTGTGCTCGTGGTTGCTGGCCGACCGGCTGCCGGTGGACCGCGACAGCCGCATCGGCGAGGCCGTCCGCGAACTCGGCTTCAGCAGGCGCACCAACCGGATGGCACAGCGCATCGGCGACGCCTTGGCGCGCGCCGAGCAGCGCTCCGACAGTCAGGGGGCATGATGTTTCCGCTGGATCCCAAGAGCGTGGAGCGGATCTGCAGGATCGCGGTCGACCAGGACGGCCCATACCAGCGCACGGGGCGCGAGGTCGAGGCGCTGCTGCGCGACGCGGGGTGGGTGGACCCGCCCGAGTACGACGGCTCGTCCAAGGTGCCGTGGCTGGTCGACGCGCTGACCGGGCGGTCGGGTGAGCGGGCGGACGTCGAGCGGTTCCTGTGCAGGCTGTGCGATCCGATCGAGTACGAGGACGGCGAGGTCGCGGCCTCCGAGGTGCGGCGCGCGGTCAACGAGGTGCTCGAGCGGGAGGGGCTGGAGGTCTGCGTCGCGGGTGGCAGGCCGGTGGTCGGCGAGCTGGGGAAGAACGGAGCGGTGAAGGTCGTGCTGCGCGTGGCGGACGTGGAGCAGCGGTTGGGCAGGCTGATCAGCGAGGAACGGTTGGTCCGACTGCTGGTGTCGAGGGTGCGGGAGAGCCAGCTCGCCGAGGCGAACGGCTCGTACCTGCTGGCCCTCTTCGGGATCGGGAGCTTCGTCGAGGGGGTGCTCTACTCGGTGCTGATCGACCGGTACCCCGAGCTGGCCCGATCGGGCTTCCCCAACGACAGGGGAAAGCGGGTGGAGGCGTCCTTCGCGGGTCTGGCCCTGCTCCTGGACACGGCGCACAGCCGAGGGCTCATCCAGCTCGACGCCAAGGACTTCATGCGCCCGGTGCGGGAGTTCCGCAACTACATCCACCCGCGCAAGCAGTTCGAGTCGGACTTCGCCCCGGACGCCGACACCGTCGGCATGTGCTGGTCGCCGGTTGCGGCGCTGCTGAACGACCTGGACCGGCTGGCCGCGCGACCGGGAGCCGAGGTGGCCGTCTGATCGACCGCCGCCGGTTCGCGCCCCCTCGGCACGGACCGGCGGCGGTCAGGTCACCGCCTGGTCGGGCCGCCCAGCAGTTCCGCCACCAACCGCCGGGCGTACGCCGCGTCCAGCCCCGTCGGGCGGAACAGGATGCGGTAGACCAGCGGGGAGACCAGGTGGTCCATCGCGGCCTCCAGCGGAGGGGGCCGCTCGGACCTGGCGCGCGCCCGGTCCAGGATCAGGGTCACCTGGTCGGCCGCGTAGTCGGAGCAGCGGGTGGCGTTCGCGCCGTCCTCGTCGCCGA
>NZ_JBQGCX010001178.1:0-7219 GCF_052038725.1 Actinosynnema sp. | reverse complement strand
CCGCTCGCGGACGGCGGGTTGCCCGCCGGGGCCGGGCCGGTGGCGGGGGTGGCGCCCGGTGGGGTGTGGCCGGTGGCGGGCGGGGTCTGGCCGGCGGCAGGAACGGCGCCCGGAGGGGTCTTGCCGCCTGCGAGGACGGCGCCCGGCGGGGTCTTCCGGCTCGCGGGGGTGGCGATCAGCGGGGTGTGGCTGCCTGCGGGGCGGGGGACGGGCGGGGTGCTGCCGTTCGGGCTCGGCGCGACCGGTGGGTAGAAGCCGCTGGCCGAGGTGGTGACGGGCAGGTAGTAGCCGCTCGCGGACGGCGGGTTGCCCGCCGGGGCCGGGCCGACCGGCTGGTGGAAACCGGTGCCGGGGGGAGTGGTGGGCCGGTTGCCGCCTGCGGGGGCGACGGGCCGGTGGAAGCCGCTCGCCTGCGGCGCGGGCGGCGCGGCGGCGGGTGGCACAGGGGCGGGTGGCACAGGGGCGGTGGGGGGCGCGGACGGGGCCATGGGCGCGCGGGACACGCGCCTCGCGGCCGGTGCGGCGGGCGCCAGCGGCGCGGACGTGCTGATGACCTGGGTCGTCGCGGGGGAAGCCGGTTCGGGGGCAGGTGCCGCGGGCGTCGTGGCGGGCGCGTCGGCTGCCTGCGTCGCGACTGCGGCCGACACCACGGCGGCCGACACCACGGCCGAGGGCACGACGGTGGACGGCGTCGCGGTCGGCAGGCTCCCCGCGCCCGAGGCGGTGACGGGCGGGTAGTAGCCGCTGGCGGTCGTGGTCACGGGCTGGTGGAAACCGGTGCCGGGACGGGAAGCCTGGCGGCTGGGCGACTGCTCGCGCGCTCCGGGGGCGGGCGCGGACTGGGCAGCGGGCCGGGCGGGCGCGCCGGGCTTGGTGGGCGCCGTCGGCTTCAGGCGCGCGGAGGAGTTGGGGGGCGACACGGGCTTGCCGTGCGCGGGAGTGCCAGGCGCGGGAGTGCCGGGCGCGGGAGCGCCGGGCGGGATGGTGCCGTGCTTGGGCTTGCCGGGCGCAGCGGCGCCGGGCACCGGCGTGGTGGACGTGGGCTTGCCGGGCGCGGGCTTGCCGGGCGGGAGGGTGGTGGGCACGACCTGCGTGACGGAGGCGTCCGGCTCGGCGGGCACCGTGGGCAGCACCTGGGTGACCGAGGCGTCCAGCTCCGGGGGAGCGGTCAGCGCCGAGGGGGTGCCGAGGGCGGAGCTCAGCGCGGGGGGCGTCTCCGGGGCGAACCGCGTGCCGGGGGCGCTCGACGGCGTGGTCGCGCCCGGTCCGGCCTGCGCGTCGTCGGTCACGGCGGCCAGCCGGGTGGTCTCGTCCAGGCCGACCGGCGTCGGGTTCGGCAGCACCCGGTGGCCCGCGGCGAGGCGCTTCGCGCGCTTGCCCCTGACGGGCTTCTCGCCGCTGTGGCCGATCGCCTCCAGCTGCGCGGTCTCGGCCTCGCCCGCGGGCTTCGCGTGCCGCGACGGGGCGGCGTCGAAGCGCTGCGGCCAGCCCGCGCCGATCCTGGCGCGCTGCTCCGGCGTCGACAGGCTCGGTCCCGCCGGGTGCTCCCCCTTGGCCCACTCGGGGACCGCGCCGATCAGCTCCGGGTCGACCGGCTGCGTGGCGCCCAGCTCCGCGCCGGACAGGTCCGCGCCGGACAACTCCGCGCCGGACAGCTCCGCCCCGTCCGACCCGGTCCGGACCGCGCTGGAGGCGTCCTCGGGCGCGCCCGGCTCCGCCGCGCCGCGCTTGCGCAGGACCTCCAGGATGCTCCGCACCGCGGCGTCCGAACCGGAACCCGCGGGCCCCGGACCGTCCCAGCGCGACGCGTCCCACCCGGACCCGCCCGACCCGGACCCGCCCGACCCCGACTGCCCAGGCCCGGACTGCCCCAGCGCCGATTCCCCCGTCCCGGACTCCCAGGGCGCGCCCCCGTCGGAAGCGGAACCCCCAGCCGCCGCAACGCTCCCAGCGCCACCCGACCCGACCCCGCCACCCTCCCCACCCCGCTCGTGCTCGTGCTCGTCCCTCGAAGGGCGCGGCGCCCCCGTCACCGGGCGCGACGCGCCCTCGGGGTGCGCGGGCGCCGGGTGCGCCGCGGGCTCGTGCTCGGTCCGGGAGTGCCTCGGACCGCCGTCTGCCTGCGCGTGCTCGGACTCCGGCCTGGAGTGCCTCGGTCCTGGCGTGCGCACCGTCATCGGGACCCCTCTTCTATCGTGTCGACCGCCGACATGTGCTCGGCGTCGCCCGCCTCGGTCAGCCGGGCGAACAGGTCTTCCAGCCCCGTGCGCTGCCTGAGCGCCTCGTGCACCGGAACACCAGCCTGCACCAGTGTGCGCAAAACCTCCGGCGCTGTCGTGGAGATCAATTCCACTCGCACCCCGCCGGTCCACTGCCGGGCCGATATCCGCGCAGCTCGCAGGGCGTTCAGCGCCTCGTCAACGTCAGGGGTCGACACCAGCAGCGCGTTGCTCTCCGACTGGAGCAGGTCGGCCAGCTCGCCCTGCGCCACGACGGTCCCCCGGTGCAGCACGGCGGCGTGCGTGCAGGTCGCCTCGATCTCGCTCAGCAGGTGCGAGGACACCACGACGGTGCTGCCCGACGCGTGCAGGTCCGCGATCACCTTCCGCACCTCGCGGGTGCCCGCCGGGTCGAGCCCGTTCGTGGGCTCGTCGAGCACGACCAGCTTGCGCGGCACCAGCAGCGCGCCCGCAAGGCCGAGGCGCTGCTTCATGCCCAGCGAGTACCCCCGGTACCGGCGGTGCGCGGCGCCCGCGAGCCCGACCCGCTCCAGCGCGTCCTCCACGGCCCGCCGGATCGCCCGCGTCTCCAGCAGCGGCTCGAACGCCGCCGCCCGCACCAGGTTCTCCCGCCCGGACAGGAACGGGTGGAACCCCGGCCCCTCCACGAGCGCGCCCACGTGCGGCAGGGCGCGGGTCGCGCCGTCCGGCATGTCCTCGCCGAGCAGCTCCACCTCGCCCTCGGTCGGCCGCACCAGGCCGAGCAGCATCCGGATGGTGGTGGTCTTGCCCGACCCGTTCGGCCCGAGCACCCCCAGCACCGCGCCCTCGGGCACCTCCAGGTCCACCCGGTCCACCGCGACCGTGCGCCCGTACACCTTGCGCAGCCCCCGCGTCCTGGCGGCGAGGACCGGGGTGGAGCCGGCGCCGCGCGCCGACCCCACCCGCTCGCCCGCCGGAGCGGAGACGTCCGAACCGGTCACTTCACCTGGCCGATCGCCTCGACGAGCACCTGCTCGGGCACCGCGCCCAGCGCGACCCGGCCGTCGTCGGCGATCAGCGCCGACCCGACCCTGGTGCTGATCAGCGTGCCGCTGCCCCAGTCGCCGCTGACCTTCTTGCCCAGCTGCGACAGCAGCTTCTGCGGGTCCAGGCCCTGACCGCGCCTGTCCTGGTCCGCCGAGCCCTCGGAACCGGACCCGGTCGAGTCCTCGGAACCGCGGGCCCACGGCGGACGGCTGTCCGACCGGCCCTCGACCCCGTCGACCCGCTTGCCGAACCGGCCGTCGCGGGCCTGGCCCAGCTGCCCCAGCACGTCCGGGGAGGCCTTGGCCACCAGCACGGCGTCCCAGCCCTCACCGACCGTCTTCAGGCCCGACTCCTGGGCGAGCTTCTCGGCCTGCTCGGAGTCCGGGCCGCGCTTCGCGCCCTCGTCCTTCGCCTTCCCCTCCACGACCTCCGCGTTGGCGGGCGGCGTGAACGAGAACAGCGAGGCGTCCTGCGCACCGGCCTCGAAGTCGGTGAACCCGATCTGCGCGGCGGGCTCGGCGGTGCCGTTGGTCAGCACCGACACCCGCAGCGGCACGCGCAGCTCCGAGTCCACCGCGACCCGCACCTCGCGCAGCACGGTCCGCTCGTCCGGCTTCGGCGCGAGCACCAGCTCGTACGCGGACCGGTTCGCCACCCGCGCCGTGCCGTCGACGGACACGTCGCTGTACTGCTGGACGGCGGTCACGACCTCGCGGGCCGCGCTCACCGGGTCCGCCACCTTCCGCTCGGCGGGCCGCTCGTCCGCCGAGTGCTTGACGACCTTCTGGTCGGCGGAGTTCCACATCCACAGCGTGGAGCCGTCGTTGACGAGGGTCCGCTCCGAGTTGCCGCTGGGCAGCTGGACCCTGGTGCGGCCCTGCCCGTCGGTCCACATGCGGGCCTTGCTCTCGCCGTCCGACAGCTGCGGCGCGCCCGCCAGCACCGGGATGCCCAGGTTGTTGTCCACCTGGATCGAGCCGCCGAACGCCGCGGGCTTCGCGGTCAGCACGGACTCGACGAGCTCCTGGGCCCCGACCTCGGGCAGGACCGGCGCCGGACCCGCGCCCGCGGGCATGGCCAGCACGCCGAGGCCGACGACGCCCGCCGCCACCCCCGCCGCCGCGACCGCCACGGTCGTCCTTCTCCGGTTCATGTCCCCTCCTCGTGACGTCGGCGGACGGGGTTGCCCACCGACAGCGCCCACGATGCTCCGGTGACGCTGAGACCGTGCTGAGACCCTGAGAGGCCGCTGAGAGCCCGCCGGGGTTCGCGTGCCGATTGTCCCCCGCGCGGGCCATGCTGTGCCGGTGAGGCCACGGGTGCTGGTAGTCGACGACGAGGTGGGCGTTCGCCGCGCCCTTGAGCGCGGGCTGGCCGCCGAGGGCATGGAGGTGGTCAGCGCCGCCGACGGCGACACGGCGCTGCGCGCGGCCCTGACCGGGGCGTTCGACGTGGTCCTGCTGGACATCATGCTGCCGGGGCTGTCCGGGTACCGGGTGCTCCAGCGGATGCGCGCCGAGGGGGTGCGCACGCCGGTGCTGATGGTGTCGGCCAAGGACGGCGAGGTCGACCAGGCCGACGGGCTCGACCTGGGCGCGGACGGGTACCTGGTCAAGCCGTTCTCGTTCGTGGTGCTGGTCGCGCAGGTCAGGGCGCTGCTGCGGCGCGGGTCCGCCGAGCTGGCCAGGCGCAGGCTGCGGCTGGGCGAGCTGGTCGTGGACCGGGCGGTGCGCGAGGTCAGCTGGGCGGGCACGCCGGTGCCGCTGTCGCCGCGCGAGTACGCGGTGCTGGACGTGCTGGCCGGGCGCGCCGGGTCCGTCGTCACCAAGGACGAGCTGCTGCGCACCGTGTGGGGCGACGAGCAGGCCGCCACCCGCAACGCGGTCGAGGTGTACGTCGGGTACCTGCGGCGCAAGCTGGAGGCGGTCGGCGCGGGCGAGGTCGTGCGCACCGTGCGCGGACACGGCTACCTGGCGTCCGCGGGCGACCTGGACGCCTCGCTCGGTCCGGCGGTCAAGCGCAGGTGAACCCCGACCTGTGGTGGTGGGAGCGGTGGTGGCTGCGGCGCACCCTCAGGTTCCGGATCACCGTCGTCGCCACCGGGGCCGCGCTGCTGTGCCTGCTGGCGTTCACCCTGTTCGCGCCGCTGCTCATCGGGCGCGTCCAGGTCGGCGCGGTCGACCGGGAGCTGGAGCGGGCGGGCGTGACCAGGCTGCTCGACGTCGCGGGCGCGCCCGTGGACGGCGGGCCGCCGCTCGACCTGACCTCCGCCGACGTCCGGCAGCTGCGCGCGGGCGAGTCCGTGCTGCGGCTGGACGGCGACAGCGCGCACCGCTGGGTCGGGCGGGTCGAGTTCGCCGACGACGGCACGCCCCGGCTGCGGGTGACCGGGGACGTGCTGGTCGGGTACGCCGAGGCCAACCGGCTCGGCACCCGCTGGCTGGCGCTCGCCGCGGTCGCCGTCGCGCTGCTGGTGGGGGTGGCGACCTGGCTGGCGGTGCGCACGTCGCTGCGGCCGGTCGAGCGGATGCGGGTCGCGGCCGGGGAGCTGCCGCACGGGCGGCGGCTGCCGCTGCCCGACGCGCGCGACGAGCTGCGGGAGCTGGCGGTCGCCCTGAACGCGCTGCTGGCCAGGCGGGACGAGGCCAGCGACCGGCTGCGGCGGTTCACCGGCGACGCCGCGCACGAGCTGCGCTCGCCGGTGACGTCGGTGCGGGCGCAGGCCGAGGTGGCGGTCGCGCACCCGGACCCGGACTTCTCGCTGGAGGTCCTGGAGTCGGTGGTGGAGGAGTCGCAGCGGATGTCCGCGCTGGTGGACGCCCTGCTGATCCTGGCGCGCGCGGACTCCGGCGAGCTGCCGAGACCGGAACCGGTCGACCTGGTGCTCCAGGCGCAGGCCGCGGTCGACCGGCTGGGGGAGGTGGAGCCGGTCGTGCTGGTGACCGCGCCGATGGGCGCGTGCCTGGTGTGGGCGGCCGGGCCCGAGGTGGAGCTGGTGCTGGACAACCTGCTGCGCAACGCGGTCCGGTACGCGCAGAACCAGATCCGGGTGTCGGTGCTGCCCGCCGGGCGCGAGGTGCGGGTGGTGGTGGACGACGACGGGCACGGGATCCCCGAGGAGCACCGGGGGCGGGTGTTCGAGCGGTTCTACCGGGTGGAGAGCGACCGGGGGCGGGCCAGCGGCGGGTTCGGGCTGGGGTTGGCGCTGGTGGCGCACCTGGTGCTGGCGCGGCGGGGGGCGGTGCGGGCGGCGGAGTCGCCGGAGGGCGGGGCGCGGGTGGAGGTGCGGTGGCCGGTGTACCGGTGAGGACGCCGCGGGCGGGGCGGGCGCGGTGGGCGCGGTGGCCCGGCCGCCGGTGAGGCCGGTGGTCGGGGGAGTCCGCTAGGTTCTGCGGCCGTGCCGGAGATCCTGGGGACGACGCTGGTGGACGCGGGCGTGCCCGCCGTGGCGGGGGCGCTGCTGGACACCGCGCCGCTGGTGGAGGCGGCCCGCGCGGCGGGCGTCGAGCTGCGCGCGGGGAAGCTGCTGGTCGAGGGCGGCCGGGTCACCGGCACGCGCGGGCCGGTCCTGCTCAAGCTCACCGCGACCAGGGCCGACCTGACCGGTGTCACCCTGTCGGGGCGGGGCTTGGCGCTGACCACGGACCTGGTGCGCACCGGCGGCGGCACGCTGGTCGTGGACCGGGTCGAGTGGACCGCGCCCGGTGGGCCGCTGGCGCGGGTGTTCGACGTCGTGCTCGGGCGGGCGCTGGCGCTGCGGCTGCTCCGGGCCCGCTCGGAGCGCCTGGTCCGGCGGGTCGGGGAGCTGGCCGGGGCGAGGGTGGTGGTCGGGGCGGCGATCACGCGCGGGGGCCGCCTCCTGGTGCAGCAGCGGGCGTTCCCGGCGGACGCCGAGGGCCGCTGGGAGCTGCCCGGCGGCCGGGTCGACCCCGGTGAGGACGACCGCGCCGCGCTGACCCGCGAGTGCCGCG
>NZ_JBQGCX010001177.1:0-4561 GCF_052038725.1 Actinosynnema sp. | reverse complement strand
GAGCAGCGAGCAGCGGGTGACGGGCAGCGGAGAGCGAGTGGCGGGCAGTGGGCAGTGGGCAGCGGAGAGTGAGTGGCGGGTGGCGGGTGGCGGGCAGTAGGGAGCGGGCAGCGAGTAGCGGGCCGGGGCGAGGTGGAGTTGCTCCCGGTCGGGCTCGTCGCGCGACTTGGCTTCCGGGCGGGGTGGCGAGGGCCGAGGGCCGGGGATCGGGATCGGGGCCGGGGGCCGAGAGGAGCCCACCGGCCCGGTGCCTGCGCCCCGCCCCCTCAAGCCGCGTGCGCCTGCATCCGGTGCGTGCCCGCCGCGCTGCCCTTGCGCTTGAGCCGGTGCAGGAACGCCAGCACCTGCGCCACCGGGCCGAACATCTCGAACGGGATCTCGTGGCCCACCTCGCACGCCTTGTGCAGCGCCCGCGCCAGCGGCACGTCCTGCACGATCGGCACGCGGTGCTCGGTCGCCAGTTCCCTGATCTTCGCCGCGATCGCGCCCGCGCCCTTCGCCACCACCCGCGGCGCGCCCCGCGCCGGGTCGTAGCGCAGCGCCACCGCGATGTGCGTCGGGTTCACCAGCACCACGTCCGCGTTCGGCACCTCGGCCATCATCCGGTTCCGGCTCATCTGCATCTGCTTCGACCGGATGGCCCCCTTGAGCTGCGGGTCGCCCTCGGACTGCTTGTGCTCGTCCTTGACCTCCTGCTTGGTCATCTTGAGCTCCTTGTGGATGCGCCGCTTCGCCACGGCGTAGTCCACGACCGCCATCACCAGCCCGCCGATCGCCGCCAGCCGCAGCAGCGACATGGCCGTGCCCGTGGCGACGTCCGTCAGCGCCGCCAGCGACAGCGACCCCGACGCCACCACCGACGGCACCAGCCCGCTGACCGACACGTACAGCAGCGCCGCCAGCAGCGAGGTCTTGATGAGCGTCTTCAGCGCCTCCCACAGCGAGTGCGGGCCGAACATGTTCTTGATGCCCTTGAGCGGGTTGAGCTGGGTGAACTTCGGCTTGAACTGCTTGGTCGACATCCGCAGCGTGCCCTGCAGCCCGGCCGCCACCAGGGTCGCGACGATGATCGTCAGCGACAGCGGCAGCACCGCCAGCGCCCCGTCGAGGACGCCGTCCTTCACGATCGCCACCGCCAGCGCGGGCTCCGGCGCCGCCATGAACCCCGCGGCCTTCTTCAGCAGCCCCTGCCCGATGTCCAGCAGGCCGGTCAACGTCATCGGCAGCGTCCAGGTGGCCCCCAGGATGCCCAGCCACGTCCCCAGGTCGGGGGTGCGGGCCATCCGGCCCTCGCGCTTGGCGTCCCTGACCTTCTTGGCTGTGGGTTCCTCGGTCGCGTCCTTGTTCTTCCCGCTCACGCCCCGCTCACCTCCCGATCGCCTCCATCACGGCGGACGCCGCGTGCTTCGCGATGTTCTCCACGCTCATGGGCAGCATGGGCATCGTCAGCCCGATCAGCACCAGCGTCAGGCCGATCTTGGCCGGGAACCCGATCTGGAACGGGTTCAGCGCTGGCGCGATGCGGTTGAGCAGGCCCAGGCCCACGTCCGCGCAGAACAGCACCACGATCAGCGGCCCGGCGATCTGCGCCGCCGACAGCAGCAGCTGCCCGAGCCCGGTGGTCAGCAGCGTCCCCAGCCTGCCCAGCGACAGCCCGCCGTCCAGGGGGATCGCGTCGTACGACAGGGTGAACCCCCGGATGATCACCTGGTGCGAGCCGGTGACGAACAGCAGCGTCGTGGCCAGCAGGCCGTAGAAGCGGCCCAGCACCGCGTTGTTGCCGGAGAACGACATCGGGTCGAACGCGAACGCGAGCGAGAAGCCGCCGAACACGTCCAGCAGGTCGCCCGCGGCCTGCACCCCGGCGAAGATCACCGCGGTGAGGAACCCGAGCCCCGCGCCCACCACGACCTGCTCGCCCGCCGCGATGACCAGCGACCAGGTGTCCAGCGAGGGCACGCTGCCCGCGGACAGCCTGGGCACCACCGGGAGCGCCAGCCCCACGGCGAGCATCCCCTTGACCGTCATCGGGATGGCCTTGCCGTTGAACGGCGGGCACACCATCAGCCAGGCGGCGGAGCGGGTCGCGGCCAGCAGCAGCGCGACCAGGACGTTGACGCCGATGTCGAGGTTCACGCCGCGCTCAGCCCGAGACCAGTGCCGGGATGCGGCCGAACAGGTCGGTGGTGAACGTGATGATCTCGTGGACCATCCAGCTGCCGCTCAGCAGCAGCGCCACGCACACCCCGGCCGCCTTCGGCACGAACGACAGGGTCACCTCCTGGATCTGGGTGACCGACTGGAACAGCGAGATCGTGAACCCGATCAGCAGCGCGGTCAGCAGGACCGGCGCGGCGAGCTTCGCCGTGATCATCATGGCGTTGGAGCCGAGTTCGACGACGGTGGTGTCATTCATCAGGGGGTCCCCTAGTTGTACGTGGCGACGAGCGCGGTGATGACCAGGCCCCAGCCGTTGGCCAGCACGAACAGCAACAACTTGAACGGGAGCGCCACCGTGACGGGTGGCAGCATCATCATTCCGAGTGACATCAAGGCGGCGGAGACCACCATGTCGATGACCAGGAACGGGATGTAGAGCACGAACCCGATGATCATGGCGGCGCGCAGCTCCGAGAGCACGAACGCCGGGATCAGCGTGGTCAGCGGCACCGACTCCGCGTTCGCGGGCTTCTCCTGGCCCGAGACCTTGGTGAACAGCGCGATCTCCTCGGGGCGCGTCTGCTTCACCATGAACTCGCGCAGCGGCTTCGAGCCGTCCTCGAACGCCTGCTCGGTGCTCTTCTCGCCCTTCAGGTAGGGCTGGATGCCCTGGTCGTTCACCTCGGACGCGACCGGGCCCATGATGAACAGGCTCAGGAACAGCGCCAGGCCCGCGAGCACCTGGTTCGGCGGGACCGTGGTCAGGCCCAGCGCGTTGCGGGTGATGCTGAGCACCACGAACACCTTGGTGAAGCTCGTGCACAGCAGCAGCAGCGCGGGCGCGACCGACAGCACGGTCAGCGCGATGAGCACGGTCAGCGAGTCGCTCGGCTTGCCGCCGCCCACGGTGATGTTGACGCTGTTGCCGCTGTCGCCGGTGGTGGCCCCGCCCTCGGTGGGGGCGGTGGGCTCGACCGGCGCGGTGGGCTCGGTCGGCTGGGCCGCGAGCAGCCCGGCGACCGGGGAGGACGCCAGCGCGGCGGGCCGCGCGACGGGCTCGGCCGAGGCGGCGAGCGCGGTGGGGGAGGCGATGAGCAGCAGCACGAGGGCCGCGAACCCCGCGGCGAGCAGCGCCGCCAGCCGCCTCACGGGCGGACCGATCGCTCGCGCAGCGCCTCGAAGGCCTGCTTCCAGGTCTGCGGCGACAGCGCCGACCCGGCCAGCGCGGAATCGGACCCGGCGGGCGTGGACCCGGCGGGAGTGGACCCGGTCTGCTCCTGCGCGGCGCCCGACTTGGCGCCGGACTTGGCGGACCGCTTCTGCGCGGAGCGCGCCTTCGGCACGGACGCGCCCCCGGCGGCGGGCTTCTCGGCGGCCAGCTCCTCGGCGCTGGGACCACCGGCCTGCTCGAACGCCTCGGCGAACGCGGCGCCCTTGTCCGCGGCGGGCGTTCCGGACTCCTCTGCCGTCCCAGCCACCCCGGACACCCCGGTCGCGACGACCTCCGCCGCGAGCACCTCGGCAGCCGCGCCGTCCGCAGCCGCCTCGGCGGAAACCTCACCCGATCCAGCGACCACGTCCCGCAGCGCCGCACCCGATCCGGTCGACCCCGAGGGCAGCGCGGGGACCTGCGCGCCAGCCGCCCCGACCAGCGACTGCGTGCCCACCCCCGCCCCGCCCCGGCGCCTGCCCAGCAGCCGCCCGAACGCCTCGCCGACCGGCACCGAGCCCAGCCCGCGCTTCGCGTCGGCGTCCGCCGCGGTCTCCCGCAGCCGCTCGACGTCCAGCGCGACCCGCTCGACCCGCTCGCCCGCCTCGGCGTACTCCTGCGCGTCGGTCGACATCAGCAGGTTCACCCCGCCGTCCGCGACGCCGATCACCAGCGCCTTGTCGTGCACCCGCACGACCGCGACCATCGAGCTCCGGCTCAGCTGGGCCCGGTCCAGCACCTGGAGCCCGCGCCCGCCCAGCTTGCCGCCGACCGGCTTGTTCCTCACGAGCTTGCCCAGGCCCCACATGAGGCCGAAGACCACGACCAGTGCGATGACGACGCGCAGAGCGGTCTCCACTACCTGACCTCCTGGCCGGTGTCGCCGGGCTTGATGATCTCGGTGACCCGGATGCCGAAGTTCTCGTCGATCACCACGACCTCGCCGCGCGCGATGAGCCTGCCGTTGACCAGCAGGTCCGCCGGGCTGCCCGCCGCGCGGTCCAGCTCGATGACCGCGCCGTTGCTCAGCGACAGCAGCTCCCGCACGGTCAGCCGGGTCCGGCCCAGCTCGGCGGTCACCTCCATCTCCACGCCGTGCAGCAGCTCCAGCCCGCCCTCGCGGGGCGCCGCGATCGCGACCGCCGCGGGCACCTCCTCGACGACCTCGGCCACGTCCTCGGCGGGCACGGC
>NZ_JBQGCX010001176.1:0-2104 GCF_052038725.1 Actinosynnema sp. | reverse complement strand
GACGATCCGGCCGATGGCGCCGGTCGCGCCGGTCACCACGACCGCGCCCGAGCCGAACCCGGCCTGCCCGAGGGCGTCGGGTTGGGCGGCGTCAGGATGGGCGGCGTCGGGCTCGGTGGCCAGGCGGGCGGCGGAGAGCACGCCGTCGCGCCAGGTCAGCTGCGGCTCTCCGGAGGCCAGCGCGAGCGGCAGCGCCCGCGCCAGGTCGGCGGCGGGCACGTCGAGCAGCACGAACCGGTCCGGGTTCTCGGCCTGCGCCGACCGCACCAGGCCCCACACCGCCGCGGCGGCCAGGTCGACGACCTCGTCGCCGACCGCGCCCTCGGTGACCACGGCCAGCCGCGAGGCGGCGAACCGGTCCTCGGTCAGCCAGGTCTGGAGCACGGCGAGCGCGCGGTGCACCTCGGCGCGCGCGGACTCGGGTTCGACGCCGCCGGACACCGGCAGCACCACCACGGGCGGCACGTCCTCGCCGAGCGCGTCCCAGGTGGTCCACTCCACCGCGTCGGCGTCGGCGGTCGCCACCGGCTTCCAGCCCAGCACGCGCAGCGGCGAGCGGCCTGCGGCGGCCGGGTTCGGGGCGGTGGTGGCGCGCAGCACCAGCGAGTCCACGGTCAGCACGGGCGCGCCGGTCGGGTCGGCGGCCAGCACCTCCACCCCGCCGAGCGCGGCCGGGGCGAGGCGCACGCGCAGGCCGGACGCGCCGGTGGCGTGCACGGTCGCGCCGGTCCAGGCGAACGGCAGGCCCCGGTGCTCCTCCAGCGCGCCGAGGCCGAGCGCCTGCAGGGCGGCGTCCAGCAGCGCCGGGTGCACGCCGAATCGCTCGGCGCCGTCCGGGTCGGGCAGCTCGACCTGCGCGAACAGCTCGTCACCGCGCTTCCAGGCCGCGCGCAGGCCCCGGAACGCGGGCCCGTAGTCCATGCCGCCCTCGGCCAGCCGCTCGTGCAGGCCGTCCAGCTCGATCGCCTCGGCGTCCGCGGGCGGCCACTGGGTCAGCTCGAAGTCGGCCCTGCGGCGGGACTGGGACAGCAGGCCGGTGGCGTGCGGGACCCACGGGGCGTCGGCGTCGCCGTCGTCGGCGCGCGAGTGCACCTCGAACGCGCGGGCGCCGGTGTCGTCGGGCGCGCCGACCGCGATCTGCACGCGGACCGCGCCGCGCTCGGGCAGCACCAGCGGCGCGGCGAGCGCCAGCTCCGCCACGGAGCCGCAGCCCAGGTCCTCGCCGACGCGGGCGGCCAGCTCCAGGAAACCGGTGCCGGGGAACAGGACCGAGCCCGCGATGACGTGGTCGGCCAGCCACGGGTGGGTGCGGGTGGAGAGCCTGCCGGTGAACACCGCTCCCCCGGACCCGGCCAGGGTGGTGGCCGCGCCGAGCAGCGGGTGGTCGGTGGAGTCCAGGCCCGCGGCGGTGACGTCGCCGGTCGCGGTGGCGGACTCGATCCAGAACCGCTCGCTCTGGAACGCGTAGGTGGGCAGGTCGACGCGGTGCGTGGCGCGGCCGGAGAAGACCGCCGACCAGTCGACGGGCACGCCGACGACGTGCGCCTGCGCGAGGGCGGTGACCAGGGCGGTGGTGTCGGGGCGGTCGCGGCGCTGGCTGGCGATGAGCGCGGACTGCTCGGCGGTGGCCTGGGCCAGGCCGGTGAGCACGCCGTCCGGGCCGACCTCCAGGAAGCGGGAGACGCCCTGGGCGCGCAGGAAGGCGACGCCGTCGGCGAAGCGCACGGCCTGGCGGGCGTGCCGGACCCAGTAGTCGGGGGTGGTCAGGTCCGCGCCGGTGGCGAGGGCGCCGGTGACCGTGGAGACGACGGCCGTGGTGGGCGCGTGGAAGGTGAGGGTGGCCGCGACCGCGCGGAACTCCTCCAGCATGGGCTCCATCAGCGGCGAGTGGAAGGCGTGCGAGACGCGCAACCGCTTGGTGCGACGGCCTTCCAGCTTGGCGGCGACGGCGTCGACCGCGTCCTCGGCGCCCGAGACGACGACGGAGGTGGGGCCGTTGACGGCCGCGATGCTGACCCGCTCGTCCAGCAGCGGGAGGACTTCCGCCTCCGTCGCCTCGACGGCGAGCATCGCGCCGCCGGACGGCAGGGCCTGCATCAGCCTG
>NZ_JBQGCX010001175.1:0-3405 GCF_052038725.1 Actinosynnema sp. | reverse complement strand
ATCGGCCCGATGCCGCAGACCTGGCGCGAGTGCGTCGGGACGGGCAGGTTGAACCTGGCGCTGCGCTCGGACTACCGCGAGTCGCTCGCGGTGCTCCAGCGGGACATCGGGTTCCGCCACATCCGGGGGCACGGGCTGCTGTCCGACGACCTCGGCGTGCTGCGCGAGTCCGGCTCGGGCGTGCGGCGGTGCTCGTTCACCTACCTGGACCAGGTGTTCGACGGCTACCTCGCGCTGGGCGTGAAACCGTTCCTGGAGCTGGGTTTCATGCCGAGCCTGCTCGCGTCCGGCGACGACACCGTGTTCTGGTGGAAGGGCAACATCACGCCGCCGCGCGACCACGGCGAGTGGGCCGCGCTGGTGACGGCGCTGCTGCGGCACCTGATCGACCGGTACGGGCTCGCCGAGGTGCGCACCTGGCCGATCGAGGTGTGGAACGAGCCGAACCTGCCGCAGTTCTGGAAGGACGCCGACCAGGACGCGTACTTCCGGCTCTACGAGAGCACGGCCCGCGCGGTGAAGGAGGTGGACGCCGGGCTCCTGGTCGGGGGTCCGGCGATCTCCCCCGGCTCGGACGACTGGTGGGCGCCGTTCGCGGAGTTCGCCGCCGCGAGCGGTTCGCCGGTGGACTTCGTGAGCAGGCACGCCTACACCTCGGGGCCCGCGCAGCACATCCCGTTCGGCACCTACCAGACGCTGTCCGCGCCGCAGGACCTGCTGGCCCAGTTCGCCGCGCCGCGCGAGCACCTGGCGGGCACCGCGCTCGCCGGGCTGCCGGTGCACATCACCGAGTTCAACAGCTCCTACCGGTCGGACAACCCGATCCACGACACCGCGTTCCACGCCGCCTACCTGGCCCCGGTGGTCACCGGCGGCAACGACCTGGTGGACTCGTTCTCCTACTGGACGTTCTGCGACGTGTTCGAGGAGGAGAACGTCCCGACCTCGGTGTTCCACGGCGGGTTCGGGCTGCTCGCGCACCGGCAGCTGCCCAAGCCCGCGTACCACCTGTACGCGTTCCTGGCGCGGATGGGCGCGCACGTGCTGGCGCGCGGCGAGGACCACCTGGTGTGCAAGGACGACGACGGCCGGGTGAGCGTGCTGGCCTGGCAGCCGGTGGGTGGCAGCGACGCGCCCGCGGCGGCCGAGCGGCACCGGGTGCGGCTGTCGGTGCCGGTGGACGCGCCCGCCGCGTTCCTGCGCCGCGAGCGGGTGGGCGAGCACGACGGCAACGCGTTCGCCGCGTGGCGGGAGCTGGGGCGGCCGTTCTCCCCCACCGAGCGGCAGTTCGACCTGCTGCGGGACTGCGCGCGCCCGGCGGTGGAGCACTCGGCGCCGCCGGTGGCCGGTGGTCGGGTGGAGCTGGACCTGGCGCTGTCGCGGCACGAGGTGACGGTCGCCGAGGTGCTGCCGGTGCGGCCGGAGCACCACGAGGGCCTGGACGACCGCAGGCTGCTCGGCGGTTCGGACGCGCGGCTGGTCGCCGCGCACGAGCTGCCGTGACCGGGCGGCGCGACCCGGCCGCCGAGATCGGTCCGGGGTTCCTGTCGCGGGTGTCGGCGGTGGTCCACTGGTTCGTGGTGCTGGAGCTGCTGCTGGCGCTGACCTGCGCGCCCGCGCTGGTGGGGCTGCTGTTCCTGGCCGACGGGCCGGGGAACGCCCTGCTGGCGGGGCTGTGCCTCGCGCCGGTGGGGCCCGCGCTGTCGGCGGCGGTGTTCGCGTGGCGGCGGTTCCTGACCGACCGGGACCTGTCCCCCGCGCGGCACTTCTGGCGCGGGTACCGGCTGAACGCGGTGGACGTGCTGCGCTGGTGGCTGCCCGCGCTGCTGGTGCTGTCGCTGGTCGGGTTCACGCTGTCCACCGTGGACCTGGCCGGGGTGCCGCGCTGGTACGCGCTGCTGCTGGCGCTGGCCGCCGCCGGGGTGCTGGTGTGGTCGGCGCAGGCGCTGGCGCTGTCGTCGGTGCTGGCCCTGCGCACCCGCGACCTGGTGCGGCTGGCCTCCTACTACCTGTTCGCCCGGCCGTCGACGGCGGTGGGCGCGCTGGCGCTGGTGGTCGTGGTGCTGGGGGCGGTGCGCTTCGGTTCGGACTGGGCGCCGCTGCTGCTGGCCTCGCCGCTCGCCCTGGCCCTGCTGCGCACCGCCGAACCGGCGCTGCGCGACGCGACGGAGAGGTTCACCGCATGACCGGGAAGATCTCCTACGGTGGCGACTACAACCCCGAGCAGTGGCCCGAGGAGGTCTGGGACCACGACTACGCGGCGTTCGAGCTGGCCGGGATCGACACGCTCACGGTGGGCGTGTTCGCCTGGGCGCACCTGCAACCGGCCGAGGACCGGTACGACTTCACGGTGTTGGACGCGATCGTGGAGCGGGCGACCGCCGAGGGCAAGCGGATCGTGCTGGCCACGCCGAGCGGCGCGATGCCGCCGTGGCTGGCGCGGGCGCACCCGGAGGCGTGCCGGGTGGACTTCGAGGGGCGCAAGCACGTCTACGGGCAGCGGCACAACGCCTGCCCGTCGTCCCCCGCGTTCCGGCGGCTCTCCGTCGCGATGGCCGGGCAGCTGGCGCGGCGGTACGGGCAGAACCCGGCGGTCGTGGCCTGGCACGTGGGCAACGAGTACGGCGGGGCCTGCTACTGCGGGCTGTGCGCGGCCGGGTTCCGGGAGTGGTTGCGCGAGCGGTACGGGAACTTGGCGCGGCTGAACGACGCGTGGAACACCACGTTCTGGTCGCACACCTACACCGACTGGGACGAGATCGAGCCGCCGAACGCGCTGTCCGAGCACTGGCGCGGGCCGGACCACACCGCGTTCCAGGGCACGACGCTGGACTACAGGCGGTTCATGACCGACGCGCTGCTGGGCGGGTTCGTCGCGGAGAAGGCGGCGATCCGGGAGCACGTGCCGGACACGCCCGTGACGACGAACTTCATGGGGCTCTACCAGCCGGTCGACTACCACCGGTGGGCCGAGCACCTGGACTTCGCGTCCTGGGACAACTACCCGCCGGAGGACGCGGACCCGCTGCGCACGGCGGCGCGGATGGCGCTGGCGCACGGGCTGGTGCGGGGGCTCACGGGCGGCGACCCGTTCTGGGTGATGGAGCAGACGCCGTCGACCACGGCGTGCCGGGACGTGAACCCGGTGAAGCGGCCCGGAATCCTGCGGCTGTGGTCGTGGCAGTCGGTCGCGCACGGCGCGGACGCGGTGCTGTACTTCCAGATGCGGCACGCGCGCGGGGCGAGCGAGAAGTACCACGGCGCGGTGCTCGACCACGCCGGGCGCACGGACACGCGGGTGTTCCGGGAGGTCGCGGCGCTGGGGGCGGAGTTCGCGGCGGTCGGTGACGCGCTGCTCGGGGCGCGCACCCCGGCGCGGGTGGCGCTGCTGGTGGACTGGGACAG
>NZ_JBQGCX010001174.1:0-6413 GCF_052038725.1 Actinosynnema sp. | reverse complement strand
CCGCGACCGTCTCGCCCACGATGACGAGCGCGAGGCCGCGGAACACGAGCATGCCCGCGAGCGTCACGATGAACGCGGGGATGCCGAAGTACGCGATCCAGTACCCCTGCGCCGCGCCGATCATCGCGCCCACCAGGAGCGTGATGAGCACCGCGAGCGGCCAGGCCAGCCCCATCTTCACGGTGAGCACCGCGCAGACCGCGCCGGTCACCGCCACCACCGAGCCCACCGACAGGTCGATGTGCCCGCCGATGATCACCAGGATCATGCCGATCGCGAGGATCAGCACGTAGGAGTTCTGGACGATGATGTTGGAGATGTTCTGGGGCGTGAGCAGCGCGCCGTCGGTCAGCACCGAGAACAGCACCACGATGAACGCGAACGCCACGTAGATGCCGGACTGGCGGATGTTGATCGAGAACTTGTTCCTGGCGCCGGGAGCCGCGGGGGCGACCGGCGGATCGAGTTTGGCGGTGCTCATGTCATCTGTCCCTGGGTCATGTGCTGCATCAGGCGTTCCTGGGTTGCTTCGGCGCGGTCCACCTCACCGGTGATCCGACCGGACGACAGCGCGTACACGCGGTCGCACAGGCCGAGCAGCTCCGGCAGTTCGGAGGAGATCACCAGCACCGCGAGGCCCTGCTCGGCCAGCTCGTTGATGATCGTGTAGATCTCGTACTTCGCGCCGACGTCGAGGCCTCGGGTCGGCTCGTCGAGGATCAGCACCGCGGGGTCGGTGAACATCCACTGGGCCAGCACGACCTTCTGCTGGTTGCCGCCGGACAGCGTGCCGACCGTGGTCGCCACGCTGGACGTCTTGATGTTCATGCTCCGCCGGTACTTCTCGGCGACCGCGTGCTCCTCGTTCTCGTTGACCCACGTCCTGGGCGCGAGCTTGCGGAGCGCGGCTGCGGAGATGTTGCGCTGGACGTCGGCGATCAGGTTGAGCCCGTACCGCTTGCGGTCCTCGCTGACGTAGGCGATGCCGTGGGCGATCGCCTGGTCGACGGTCTTGGTGCTGATCTCCTTGCCGTTCTTGAAGACCTTGCCGGAGATGTTGGTCCCGTAGGTCCGCCCGAACAGGCTCATCGCCAGCTCGGTGCGGCCCGCGCCCATCAGCCCGGCGAGGCCGACGATCTCGCCGCGCCGCAGGGTGAGCGAGGCCTTGTCGACCACGACCCGGTCGGCCTGGACGGGGCTGTGCACCGTCCAGTCCTCGATCCGCAGCACCTCGTCGCCGATCTTCGGCTCGCGGGGCGGGTAGCGGTTCTCCAGGTCGCGGCCGACCATGCCGGAGATGATCCGGTCCTCGGTGAGCCCCTCGGCGGGCAGCGTCTCGATGGTCTGGCCGTCGCGCAGGATCGTGATGTTGTCCGCGATCCGCGTGATCTCGTTGAGCTTGTGCGAGATGATCACCGAGGTGATCCCCTCGTTCCGGAGCCCTTCGAGCAGGTCGAGGAGGTGGGCCGAGTCCTCGTCGTTGAGCGCCGCGGTGGGCTCGTCGAGGATGAGCAGCTTCACCTCCTTCGACAGGGCCTTCGCGATCTCCACCAGCTGCTGCTTGCCCACGCCGATGTCGCTGACCTGCGTCACCGGGTTCTCCCGGAGGCCGACGCGGGCCAGCAGCTCGGCTGCCTCGTGGTTGGTCCTGTTCCAGTCGATCAGGCCCTTGGAGGCGCGCTCGTTGCCCAGGAACATGTTCTCCGCGATGGAGAGCTGCGGGGCGAGCGCCAACTCCTGGTGAATGATCACGATGCCGAGCCGCTCGCTGTCGCGGACGGTCGAGAACGCGACCGGCTGCCCGTCGTAGACGATCTCGCCTTCGTAGGAGCCGTGCGGGTGCACCCCGGAGAGCACCTTCATCAGCGTGGACTTGCCAGCGCCGTTCTCCCCGCAGATCGCGTGGATCTCACCGCGCTGAACGGCGAAGTTGACGTCGCTCAGCGCGGTGACCCCCGCGAACCTCTTGGTGATGCCGCGCATCACCAGGATGTCGTCGGTCATCGTTACTTCAGCTCATCCGCCGTGTAGTAGCCGGTCTCCACGAGCTCCTTCTCCCAGTTCGACTTGTCGATGGCGACGAAGTCGAGCAGGTAGGCCGGGACGACCTTCTTGCCGTTGTTGTAGTCGGTCTCGTTGTTGACCTCGGGCTTCTCGCCCTTGAGCAGCGCGTCCGCCATCTTGACCGTCACGTCGGCCAGCTTGCGGGTGTCCTTGTGCACGGTGGCGTACTGCTCGCCCGCGATGATCGACTTGACCGAGGCGACCTCGGCGTCCTGGCCGGTCACGATCGGCCAGGGCTGGCCCGCCGTGCCGTAGCCGCTGGACTTGAGCGCGGAGAGGATGCCGATGGAGATGCCGTCGTAGGGCGAGAGGACGCCCGCGACCTTGTCACCGCCGGAGTAGGTGGAGGTGATCAGGTCCTCCATGCGGCGCTGCGCGGTGGCCGGGTCCCAGCGCAGGGTGGCCGCCACCTTGAAGTCCTTCTGGCCGCTCTTGACGACGAGGGTGCCCTTGTCGATGTGCGGCTGGAGGACGGACATCGCGCCGTTGAAGAAGAACGGGGCGTTGTTGTCGTCCGGCGAGCCGCCGAACAGCTCGATGTTCAGCGGGCCGGTCGCGGAGCCGGGGGAGCCATCGGCGTTGATGACCTTGAGACCGGTCAGCAGGGAGGTGGCCTGCTGGACGCCGACCTTGAAGTTGTCGAACGAGGCGTAGTAGTCGACGTTCGGCGAGTCCAGGATGAGCCGGTCGTAGGAGATGACCGGGATGTTCTGGGCCTTGGCCTGCTCCAGCTGGTTGCTGAGGGCCTTGCCGTCGATCGAGGCCACGATCAGGAGCTTGGCGCCCTTGGTGATCTGGTTCTCGAGCTGGTTGACCTGCGTCGGGATCTGGTCCTCGGCGTACTGGAGGTCGACCTTGTAGCCCTTGGCCTCCAGGGCCTGCTTGATGTTGTCCCCGTCGTGCACCCAGCGCTCGGAGGACTTGGTGGGCATCGTGACGCCGATCAGGGCGCCCTCGGTGTCCCCGCCCTTCTGGTCCACCGTCTTCTCAGCCGACCCGCAGGCCGACAGTGACACAGCCAGCGCCGCGGCGCTGAACGCCGCGACGATCTTCGGAAACTTCATTGTTTCTCCTCCGGGTGTTGCGTGGCGGTGTTGCCCGCGCCGGTGGTGCTGGCGCGGTGGTGCCGGGGGTGGCGAACCCCACCGGTCCTGACCACCACCCTGACGACGCAGAGTAGTGGTCTGGACCAGCGGGGTTCGACCGGGCTCGTTAGCGGAGCCCCTGCGCCAGGCGGTAGTACGCCTGGTTCCAGCGGAGCCGGTCCGCGAACTGCTCCGTGGTGGTGCTCTCGTCGATCAGCACCAGTTCGGTTTCCGACATCTGGGCGAAGTCCCGCAGGACCTCGGAGCCGACGGCCTGCGTCAGCACGGTGTGGTGCGGCCCGCCCGCGGTCAGCCAGGACTCGGCGGACACGGCCAGCGACGGCGCGGGCTTCCAGACCGCGCGCGCCACCGGCAGGGCGGGCAGGGGCTCGTCCGGGGCCACGACGTCGATGTCGTTGGCCACCAGGCGGAAGCGGTCGCCGAGGTCGGACATGCCGATCACGGTGGCCGGACCCTCCAGGGCGTCGAAGACCAGGCGGACCGGGTCCTCGCGCCCGCCGATGCCCAGCGGGTGGATCTCGCAGGACGGGGTGCCCTTCGCGATGGTCGGGCACACCTCCAGCATGTGCGCGCCGAGGATCTTCTCCTCGCCGGGCACCAGGTGGTAGGTGTAGTCCTCCATGAAGGAGGTGCCCTTCCCGGTGCCCTCGCCCATGGCCTTGACGGCCGTGAGCAGCACCGAGGTCTTCCAGTCGCCCTCGCCGCCGAAGCCGTAGCCGTCGGCCATCAGGCGCTGGACCGCCAGGCCCGGCAGCTGCCGGAGCCCGCCGAGGTCCTCGAAGTTCGTGGTGAACGCGCCGAAGCCGCCGTCGACCAGGAAGCGGCGCATCCCGGCCTCGATGCGGGCCGCGTAGCGCAGCGAGTCGTGCCGGTCGCCGCCCTTGGCCAGCTCGGGCACCAGCCGGTACAGCTCGGCGTAGTCGGCGACCAGCGAGTCGATCTCGTCCTCGCCGACCGCGTCGACCACGGCCACCAGGTCGTTGACGCCGTAGGTGTTGACCGAGACGCCGAAGCGCAGCTCCGCCTCGACCTTGTCGCCCTCGGTGACCGCGACGTCGCGCATGTTGTCGCCGAAGCGCGCCAGGCGCAGGTTCCGCAGCGTGTTGTGGCCCGTGGCCGCCCGCACCCACGCGTCGACCCGGCTGAGCACGCGCGGGTCGGTGGCGTGGCCGACGACGGTCTTGCGCGGCACGCCCAGCCTGGTCTGGATGAACGCGAACTCGCGGTCGCCGTGGGCGGCCTGGTTCAGGTTCATGAAGTCCATGTCGATGGTCGACCACGGCAGGGACTCGTTGAGCTGGGTGTGCAGGTGCAGCAGCGGCTTGCGCAGCGCGTCCAGCCCGGTGATCCACATCTTGGCGGGCGAGAACGTGTGCATCCACGCGATCACGCCGATGCAGTCCGGGTCGGCGTTCGCCTCCAGCATCACCTTGCGGATGGCGCCGGAGTCGGTGAGCACGGGCTTGCTGACGATCTCGGCCGAGATACGGCCTGCGCCGGCCAGCATCCGCTGGATCTGCAGGGACTGGTCGGCGACCTGATCCAGGGTCTCCGGGCCGTACAGGTGCTGGGAGCCGGTGAGGAACCAGACCTGGGGTGTCGCCGCGGCGGGCATCGTGCGTCCTCCTCGTGGGCTCATTGCCCGTAGACGTTCTGGTAGCGCGCGTAGAGGCTGTCGATGTGCTCCTGCGCGATCCGCTCGGGCTTGCCGAGCTGGAACGCGTGGTGCACGGTGCGCGCCACGTCCTCCAGCATCACGGCCGCCTTCACCGCGTCCTTGGCGTCCTTGCCGATGGTGAAGGGCCCGTGGCCGTGCATGAGGACCGCCCGCGAGCGGCTGTTCGCGAGGGTCTCGACGATGCCCTGGCCGATCGAGTCGTCGCCGATCAGCGCGAACGGGCCGACCGGGATGTCCCCGCCGAACTCGTCGGCCATCATCGTGATGACGCACGGGATGGACTCGCCGCGCGCGGCCCACGCGGTGGCGAACGTCGAGTGGGTGTGCACGACGCCGCCCACGTGGGGCATGTGCCGGTACACGTAGGCGTGCGCGGCGGTGTCGGAGGACGGCGAGTGGTCGCCCTCGACGAGGTTGCCGTGCAGGTCGGTGACGACCATGGCCTCGGGCCCGAGGTCGTCGTAGGAGACGCCGGAGGGCTTGATGACCATCAGGTCCTGGTCGGGCACGCGCGCGGAGACGTTGCCCGCGGTCCAGATGACCAGCTCGTACTTGGTCAGCTGCGCGTGCAGGGACGCGACGGTCCTGCGGATGTCGGCGATGGCGGACACGGTCAGCTCTCCTCCCCCAGCGCCTCGCGGCGGCCGGCCTTCAGGCGGTGCATGACCTCGTTGGCGCCGCGGCCGAAGTAGTCGTGCAGCTCCTGGTACTCGGTGAACAGGCGCTCGTACGCCTGCACGTTCGCCTCGATCGGCTGGTACACGCCCTTGAGCAGGGAGCCCATGGCCAGCGCGGCGGCGCGGATGTCCGGGTAGGCGCCCGCGGCCACGGCGGCGTGCAGCGCGGAGCCGAGCGCGGGGCCCTGCTCGGAGCCGATGACCGACAGCGGCAGGTTGGTGACGTCGGCGTAGATCTGCATGAGCAGCTTGTTGCGCAGCAGGCCGCCCGCGATCACCAGCTCGGTCACCGGGACGCCCGCGTCGGTGAAGGTGTCGACGATGACGCGGGTGCCGAAGGCGGTGGCCTCCAGCAGGGCGCGGTAGGTGTCCTCGGCGCGGGTGGCCAGGGTCTGGCCGACGACGACGCCGGACAGCTCGTGGTCGACCAGGACCGAGCGGTTGCCGCTGTGCCAGTCGAGCGCGACCAGGCCGTGCTGGCCGATCTTCTGCTCGGCGGCCAGCTCGGTGAGCAGCTCGTGGGTGGAGATGCCGCGCTCGCGCGCGGTCTCGTGGTACGAGGCGGGAACCTGGTGCTGGACGAACCAGCCGAAGATGTCGCCGACGCCGCTCTGACCGGCCTCGTAGCCCCACAGGCCGGGGACGATGCCGCCCTCGACGACGCCGCACATGCCGGGCACCTCGGCGAGGTGGTCGCCGTTCATGACGTGGCAGGTGGAGGTGCCCATGATGGCGACCATCTGCCCGGAGCCGACCGCCTGCGCGGCGGGGGCGGTGACGTGGGCGTCGACGTTGCCGACGGCGACGGCGATGCCCTCGGGGAGACCGGTCCAGGCCGCCGCCTGCGCGGTGAGGCGGCCGGCGACGGCC
This sequence comes from Actinosynnema sp., assembly GCF_052038725.1. Taxonomy (NCBI): domain Bacteria; kingdom Bacillati; phylum Actinomycetota; class Actinomycetes; order Pseudonocardiales; family Pseudonocardiaceae; genus Actinosynnema; species Actinosynnema sp. Next base: position 18 of record NZ_JBQGCX010001174.1, on the reverse strand, counting down.
CCCAGCTCGCCGACGGGG
>NZ_JBQGCX010001173.1:0-1705 GCF_052038725.1 Actinosynnema sp. | reverse complement strand
CGTCCTGGGCGTTGGCGCGCAGCCTCCCCACCAGTTCGCGGACCGCCTCTAGGGTCGCGCGACCGCTCCGCTCGGTCTCCTGCATGACACCTGGCCTCTCGTCGCTTCGGCTGTCGGCTCGCTCGGTCCGGAACACTAACGACGGATTCGGGAATTGTTCTCACCCATTGGTAATCCGCCGCTCCGGAGAAATCCGGTTACCGTCTCGTGAGCGGTCGGTGAAAGGGGTTGGGTTAGTTTTCCAGGGCGTTGCAGGTGCTGCCTGAAAGATGGTCACGCGGACCCGATCCGCCCAGAAGGAAGCAGGACGGAAAAGATGTCCACCGCACTCCGGGTCGACCCCGACTTTCCCGACCTCACCGACGACATCGACACCCAGAACGACATCTTCATCGACGTCTTCAACTCCGGTGACGGCGCGCTGTTCGACAAGCTGTACCGGCCGGACGCGATCTCGAACTTCTCCGGCGGCCAGCTGACCGGCGCGCCGCGCAAGGCGTGGTTCGAGCAGTTCCTGGCGCCCAAGCCGCACCTGGAGGCGACGCTGACGCACGCCTACGTGGCGGGCGACGTGTCCCTGATCGGGGTCACGTTCATCATCCTGACCACCGACGAGGAGGGCAGGAAGGTCAAGATCACGGGCCGCTGCACGGACGTGCTGCGCCGCGGCGACGACGGCCGCTGGCTGATGTGCATGGACCGCCCGGTGATGGACCCGCCGGAGTTCGTGGACTAGCGCGGAGCCCGCAGGGCCGAGGTGACCACGCCCCACGGCTGTCGGTCCCGACGGGGCGGGCGCGCCCGGTGGCCCCCGCCCCGCCGCGCGGGCGGGCGGCCACCGGGTCGCGGGGCGGTCGGGTGCGCGGGGTCGCTGCTATGATCGCGGCCCCGTACCCGACCGCGAGGTGCCGCCGTGCCCGAGCCCGCCGACGCACGCTCGCCCTCCTGCGGAGACCTGGCCGGTCTGCTGGCCGAACCCGCGCGCCTGGCCGCGTTCGCCGCGCTGGTGCTGGGGGCGGGGACGGTGGACGAGGTGGCGGAGGCGGCGCGGTTGACGCGCGCGGACGCCACGCGGGCGCTGCACCGGCTGGTCGACGGCGGCCTGGTGGCGCGCGAGGGCGGGCGGCACGCGCCGGTGGCGGAGGTGTTCCGGACCGCGGTGCGCGCCGAGGCGCGGCTCGGCGGGGCGTCCGGCGACGGCGCGGGGGCGTACTTCCGGCGGGGGCGGTTGACCGCGGTCCCCGGTGAGGCGGGGGTGCGCTCGAAGGTGCTGGCCGTGGTGGCGGACTCGTTCGCGCCGGGTGAGGTGTACCCGGAGGCGAAGGTGAACGCGCTGTGCGGCGAGTGGTTCGACGACTGGGTGACGCTGCGGCGGGCGCTGGTGGACGAGGGTCTGCTGACGCGCTCGCACGGGGGCGAGGCGTACCGGCGGGCCTGAGGCGCGCTCCCCCGGCGCACGTCCGCGGCACGTGCCCGCGCCGCGCGCCGACTCCCGCGGGGTCGACGCGCGGCGCTTGGAGCGGTGCGGGGCTACCCGATCACGCCGGTCTCGGCCGGGGCCTGCTGCCGCGCCGGGGTCTCGGCGGCGCACTCCACGTCGCGCGCCGGGAGCTTCCCGCCGAGCAGGTAGGCGGTCACCCTGTCGTTCGCGCAGGCGTTCCGGCCCACCAGGTACGCGCCGTGGCCGCCCTGGTCGACGGTGATC
>NZ_JBQGCX010001172.1:0-2106 GCF_052038725.1 Actinosynnema sp. | reverse complement strand
CCGTGCGCCCGCTCCCCCGGTATTGCGCGATTCGCATTCGCACCGGATTTTCGCGGCCCCGGATTTCACCGGCGGCGCCCGTGCCCGCCACGCTCCGGAGCCGCGAATTCCGATTCGCTCAGCGGCGCAGGTTCCCCGCCTGCGCGTACTCCTCCCACGACTCCCCCGACACCTGCGTGATCGGCGAGGAGTTCAGCTTGGCCACGTCGTCCCCGCCGACCAGCCACAGCTTGTCGTCCACCAGCAGCCCCACCTGGCCGCCCGGTCCGCCGACCGCCTCCACGCCCGACGGCACCCGGCCGACCAGCGGCATCGACTCGACGGCGGCGGGCCTGCGGTCCAGGACGCCCTTCGCCAGGCGCTCGGCGACCGAGCGGCGCTCGACCCTGACCAGCTCGCCGTCCACGACCAGGTCGAGGGTGTTCTCCGGTGAGGGCACGGCGAACCCGTCGAGCACGCCCGCCTCGTCCTCTGTCTCGCAGCCCGGCGCGCCCGCGAGGTCGACGCCGAACCGGGTCAGGTCGGTGGGCGCGTTGGCCCAGCCGTCGACGGTGGCGCGCACGACGTCCAGCGGGATCCGGCCGCACGGGTCCTGCGGGGACACCGGGGCGTGGCCGTTCGGGGTGCGGACCAGTCCGGGGCCCTCGCGCCAGCGGCCGGGGATCAGGACCGGCTGGAACGGGTGCCCGGCGAAGTCGCGGTCCCAGAAGGTGACCGTGGTGCCCAGCTCGGTCTCGTGGGCGATCGCGAAGGCGCTCAGCGCGTCGATCCACATCAGGTCGGCGCTGAAGGCGTCCACGACCGAGCGGGTGCGCGGCTTGTTCGTGGCCTCCACGTCGGCGAAGCCCTGCTCGCCGAGCGCCTGCACGCCCCGGCGGAACGTCGGGTCCTGGGAGCGCAGCACGAACTGGCCCGCGCCGTTCCAGCCCGCCGCGGCGCCGGTGGTGTCGGTGAACATGAGGTAGAACCAGCCGCCCAGGAACACGGCGGCGGGCTGGCCCGAGCCGTAGGTGTTGTCGCGGGCGGTGTCGTAGGCCGGGGTGATGATCGGGGCGCCGTTGGCCATGCGGGACCAGGAGATGCCGTCCTTGCTGCTGGCGACCCCTATGGCGTTGCCGTGCGCGTGGTCCCCGGCGGCCCCGGTGTAGTACAGGTAGTACGTGTCGCCCGCCTTGACGACGGTCGGGTCGCAGGTGTGCATCCCGTCGAAGCCGGTGGTCGTGCCGCTCAGCACGGGGACGGCCCTGCTGCCGTCGGGGGCGCTGAACGGGCCGTCGAGCGAGGCGGCGCTGGAGTGGAGCAGGTCGTCGCCGGGCGGCAGGGCGTAGCCGAGCTGGCTGCACCACCACATCCGCACCCGGCCGTTCTCGACCATGACGGTGGGCCCGTAGTTGTACGGCGCGTCACCACCGCCCGCCGCGACGACACCGGGGCTCTGCCGCCCGCGGTCGGTGGTGAGCAGGACGTTCTCCGGCCGCTGGCGGGGCTGCGGGTCGGGTGGCGCCGAGGTCTCGGCCACCGGGTGGTGGTCGGGGGACGGCGCGGCCTCGCTGGGCGCGCACGCCGCGAGGGTGACGAGGACGAGGACGCCTGCGAGCGAGGACGCCGCACGCCTGTGGTGTTTGGCCATGCCGGAACTGATCTCCTGCGTGGTCTGCGGGCACACGGCAACAGGAAAGTGACTGCATTCCCGATAGGGGTTGATTATAGGGAACAAACCACCTGTTGGAGTGAAGCATTCGATGACGCGAGGACCTCACCGGGAAATCCGCCGCTGTTCTGCGGGCAGGCTCGGTAGCACTCGGTAACCCTTGTGCACGACTCTGCGTACGGACGCGTCGCGGCAAACCTGAGCCCCAACGAACCCCCTTTTGAGGTACCCCGTTGGGGGATGATGCCCGCCGGGTGGCGGGGCCGGTGTGAAGTCGGGCGGGGGTGGCGCTGGTGGTCGCTCGGGGTGGTGCTCGGGTTCGCGTTCGGGCCCTGGGCCCCGTGGACGCGCGAACCGCCCCGGTCCGGGGGCTGGCTCCGGGACCGGGGCGGTTCGGGTCGTGCGCGGCGCCTCGCGCGGGGCGCGGGTCAGGCGCTGGTGGTGGCCTTGTCGAC
>NZ_JBQGCX010001171.1:0-1595 GCF_052038725.1 Actinosynnema sp. | reverse complement strand
CCTCGTCGAGCAGGTCGGGCAGTTGCGCGAAGTCGCGCAGGTCGAGCGCGCACCGGCGGCACTGGGCGAGGTGGTTCTCGAAGGCGTCGACCTCGTCCTCGTCGAGGATGCCGAGGACGTACGCCGCGACGTCGACGTGGTTCGGCAGCGAACTCACCTGTGTCAGCCCCGATCCTGAAGCGCCCGCCGCAGGGCGCGAAGTGCGTAGTAGACCCTGGATTTGACCGTGCCCGGCGGAACTCCGAGCACCTCCGCGGCTTCCCCCACGGTACGGTCGCGCAAGTACGTTTCGAGAATAGCCTCCCGGTGTTCCTGGGTTAGCCCGTTCATCGCCTCGGCGACGACGATCGCCGCGAGCGTCCGGTCCGCCTCGTCGTGCGAGGGGGCCTCGTCGGACGGGGTCAGCTCCGACTCCTGCGGGCGCACGCTGCGCTTGCGGCGGTCGTCGATGACGAGCCTGCGGGCGACGGTGAACAGCCAGGACCGCAGCAGGACGGGGTCCCGCTCCAGCTTCTCGGCGTTGCGCCAAGCCCTGACCAGCGTCTCCTGCACGATGTCCTCGGCCCACTGCCGGTCGCTGCCGGTCAGCCGCATGGCGTGCCCGAGCAGCCCGCTGCCGAACTCCCGGTAGAGCCTCCTGATGAGCTCGTCCTCCGGACGCGCTTCTCCGAGGGGATGATCCCGCTCTTCTTGGTGTTGAGTGCGTCTTTGCCGCGCCACGCGGAGCATCCAAGCGCGCCGGGAGGGCAAAAGTCGAGCTTTTCCGGGCAAAAAAAGTGGTCGAATCGTTTGTGAACCGTCACCGGTCCGTTCTCGTACCCATCCGTTCCGGGGTGGTCGGACCGACTTCGCACCCGATCCGGATTGAACCGCAAGGCGGTAAGCGTGTTAGCCCTTTCGGTCCACCCGCAGTAGACCGTCCAGCCGTCCGGGACGCGTCCGAACCGGGCAGACCGCGAGCCTGCGGGCCGCGCGCCCGGTGGCGCGGGAGGCGGGCCCACGGCGACTCTGGCCGCGGGAACCTCCCGCGGCAACCCCGATCCCGAACCGTCGCGGCGGACCGGGACGCGGCGCGCGCCGGTCCCGTGTGGACGGCGGCGGCGTTCACGGGAGCGGCGCCGGGTCGACCGCCCCGGTGGCGCGGTCGAGCGGGTTCGGGGCGGCGTGCGGGCGCTTCCACCGTGCGGAAGAACACTCCCGCCTGAGCCGCAGCACCGGTCCGCGGCGCAGCGGCTGGTGCTCTCGCGCCGCTGCGCAGCGCGGGAAGAACCCGCCGCACCCCGCTCGTCGACCAGGTCCGGGCGAGCTGTTACCTGAACGCGCTAGCCGCGTAACCCGAACAGCCCAGCATTCCCGCGTATGACGCGGAACAGCGGAGTCACCGTCGTGGGCATCCCCGCGCGCGACGAGGAGCGGACCGTGCGCGGGGTGGCCGAGGCCGCCGACGCCGGGTTGCGCCTTGCCTTCCCCCACGGGGACAACGCCGTCGTGCTCGCCGACAACGGCAGCACCGACGGCACGGTGGCCCGGTTCGCCGAGACGCCGCTGCGCGCGCGCAAGGTCGTGGCGCGCAGCGGGCGCGAGGGGACCGGCAA
>NZ_JBQGCX010001170.1:0-1633 GCF_052038725.1 Actinosynnema sp. | reverse complement strand
AAGGCCCCGGCCAGCGCGACCAGCGCCCCCGGGGTCGGGCTGCGCGCCGCGCGCGCCCACACCAGCCCGGCGGCGAGCAGCAGCACCCCGAGCACACCCAGCACGAGCCCCAGCAGGAGCTGCACGCCCAGCCACCCCGCGGCACCGTCGACGGGGGCCAGGGCGAGCCCGGTCGCGACGGCCGCCAGCGCGCCGCCGTAGACGACGACCCGGGACCGGTGGTCCTCCCACGCCGACCGCGCGGTGGCGCGGTCGCCGGACAGCAGGCGGAGCAGGGGCCCCACCGGGCTCATCCCACCCGGTGCAGCCACCGCACCTGCGCGTCGTCGCCCGCGTGACGGACCGGCTCGAGCTCGCGGTCCCACGCCGAGCCGAGCGCGGTCTCCAGCCGGTGACGGACCTCGACGGGGTCGGTCTCGGCCAGCGCGGCGCGGACCCGGTCCTCGGGCACGACGGTGTTGCCGTGCACGTCCATGACGGCGTGGAACAGGCCGAGGTCGGGCACGTGGCTGAAGCGGGCCCCGTCGCAGCCGCGGCTGGGCTCCTCGGTGACCTCGTAACGCAGGTCGGACCAGCCGCGCAGGGCGCTCGCGAGCAGCGCGCCCGTGCCCTGCTCGCCCTGCCACGACAGCTCGGTGCGGTACAGGGCGGGGCTCAGCGGCTGCGGGGTCCACTCCAGGTCGACGCGCATGCCGAGCACGCGCCCGGTGGCCCACTCCACGTGCGGGCACACAGCGCGTGCAGCGGAGTGCACGAACAGCACACCGCGGGTGACGACAGCCATGGTCTCTCCTCCACGTCCGAGGGTCGTCTTCCCCAACGGCCTCGATCACGGAGCAGCCTGCACGGTTGCGGCCAGTGTGACGCATGTGACGCGCCGGTACCACCCCACCGGTCGAGACGGGACCCCGTGGTGTTCGTCACCCCGACGGACTCGGCCCCCAGGGGTCAAGCCGGGGCGCCGACCTGCCGATCCCCCCTGCGCCGGGTGCGAACCGCTCGCCCCGCGCGACCAGACGGAGGACCACGATGGACGGTGCCGAGCTCCTCGCCGCGCAGGCCTACGACGAGGGCGTCATCACCGAGGTGATCCGCCCGGCGGCGATCGTGCCCGAGGGCGCGGCGCGGGCGATCCTCGTCGAGCTGAGTCTCGGCGACGTCAGCAACGGGGGCGTGTGGCACTCCACCACCACCATGTGGTCCCGCTACGACCGGCCGTGGTCCGGCTCCCCCGCCTCGACCGGCGCCGAGCTCATCGGCAACATCCAGGTGGCCTACGGCACCCCCACCAAGTACGAGATCACGCTGTACCGCGTCACGGTCACCCGCTTCGGTCAGGAGAACGGCTGGACGGTGGAGCTGCTGAGCGACGAGGCCCTCGGCTACGGCGGCCTCACCCTCGCCGAGTGCCCGCGCGCCGCCCTCAACGCCCCGCCCAAGCCGTTCCGGTACTGAGCCCGCGACGGGGTTAGGCTCGCCGTCCCAGCAGCCCGCGGGCACCAGCCCGCGGGGCAGACCCAGGGGCGGAGGTGCGGACGTGGCCGGAGCACCGGTGTGGGTCTCGCTGCTCGCGCACGCCGCGGGCGGCGTGGACTGGCAGCGCGCGCTGCGCCGCACGGGCATGCCGTTCGCC
>NZ_JBQGCX010001169.1:0-8048 GCF_052038725.1 Actinosynnema sp. | reverse complement strand
TGGTGCGGGGGCTCGGCCCCGCCCGCCCCCGACCTGCCGAGGCCCGCCCTGGTCACCGGCTACGGCGGCTTCGCCGTCGGCCGGGGCCCCGGCTACGCCTCGACCGCGCTGGCCTGGGCCGAGGCGGGCGGGGTGTGGGCGCACGTGTCGCTGCGCGGCGGCGACGAGGAGGGCGAGGAGTGGCACCGCGCGGGCAGGCGCGAGCGCAAGCAGAACGTGTTCGACGACTTCCACGCCGCCGCCGAGCACCTGGTGGGACAGGGGTGGACGACCCCGCAGCAGCTGGCGATCATGGGTGGGTCCAACGGCGGACTGTTGGTCGGCGCCGCGCTGACCCAGCGGCCGGAGCTGTACGCGGCGGTGGTCTGCTCGGCCCCGCTGCTCGACATGGTCCGGTACGAGCGGTTCCTGCTGGGCAGGCTGTGGGCCGAGGAGTACGGCAGCGCCGCCGTCCCGGAGGAGCTGGGGTGGCTGCTGTCCTACTCTCCGTACCACCGGGTCGCACCCGGCGTTGAGTACCCTTCGGTGCTGTTCACGGTGTTCGAGTCGGACAGCCGGGTCGACCCCAACCACGCCCGCAAGATGTGCGCCGCCCTCCAGGCGGCCACCGCGAGCGATCCGGTCAAGCACCCGGTGCTGATCCGCAGGGAGACCGAGGTCGGCCACGCGGGCCGGTCGGTGAGCAGGTCGGTCGCGCTGGCCGCGGACCAGGTGTCGTTCCTGGCGTGGGCGACGGGCCTGGAGCTGTGAGCCGCGCGGGCGCCGAGACGTGAGGCACTAGGGAGGATTCGCAGGTGGAGGTCGTGGACGACGTGAAGTCGACGTTGGCCGTGGACTGGTGGGTGGAGAACGGCCCGAAGCTCGCCGAGGGCGCGATCCGGATCGCGCTCACGGTGCTGATCGCCGTGATCGTCCGGTTCCTGCTGCGGCGGCTGATCGACCGGCTCACCGTGGGCGGGACCGAGAAGGGCCGCAAGCCCCGGCTGCTGCGCCCGCTGCGCGAGCGGGCCCCGCAGGCGCTGAGCGCCCTGGTGTCCGAGCGCCGCGAGCAGCGCGCCCGCACCATCGGCTCGGTCCTCAAGTCCGTCGTCACGATGGTCGTGTTCGGCGTGGCGTTCATCCAGGTGCTCACCGAGCTGGGCATGAACGTCGCGCCGATCCTGACCTCCGCGGGCATCCTGGGCGTCGCGATCGGCTTCGGCGCCCAGAACCTGGTGAAGGACTTCCTGTCCGGCATGTTCATGATGCTGGAGGACCAGTACGGCGTGGGCGACGTGGTCGACCTCGGCCCGGCCACCGGCACGGTGGAGAGCGTCGGCCTGCGGATCACCACGATCCGGGACACCAACGGCACCGTCTGGTACGTGCGCAACGGCGAGATCCTGCGGGTGGGCAACTCCTCGCAGGGCTTCGCCGTGGCCGTGGTGGACCTGCCGCTGGCGTACGGCGCGAACCTGGCCGACGTCACCGAGATCCTGGCCAAGGCGGCGGCCGAGGCGACCGAGTCCGAACCGCTGTCGAACGACGTGATCGCGAAGCCGGACGTGCTCGGCGTGGAGAAGGTCACCCCCGAGGGCCTGACCATCCGGGTGACGACGAAGGTGCGCCCCGGCCGCCAGTGGGCGGTGCAGCGGGCGCTGCGGGCGAAGCTGATGCCCGCGCTGGAGGACCAGGGCATCTCGCTGAGCCCGGCCGCCGCGACGGCCCCCTCGGTGACGCCCGCCCCGCCCCGCAACTACGGCACGCCGACGCCCGTGATCAAGAAGTCCTGATGCCCGCCCCCGTGCGCGGTCGCGGGCGGCGGTCAGTCAGGATGGACGCGTGACCACGCCGGAGAACTTCTACGAAGCGGTGGGCGGGTACGAGACGTTCCGCCGCATCGTCGCCCGCTTCTACGAGGAGGTCGCCAAGGACGAGGTGCTGCGGCCGATGTACCCGGAGGAGGACCTGGGGCCCGCCGAGGAGCGGTTCCGGCTCTTCCTGATGCAGTACTGGGGCGGCCCGCACACCTACTCCGAGCGCAGGGGCCACCCCCGGTTGCGGATGCGGCACATGCCGTTCGAGATCGGGCCGAGGGAGCGGGACGCCTGGCTGCGCTGCGCGAAGGCGGGCGTGGACGAGGCCGACCTCACGCCGCAGCAGCGGGAGCAGCTGTGGGGGTACCTGGAGATGGCCGCGAACAGCCTGGTCAACACCTGGGGCTGAGCGGTGGCCCGACCGCGCCGCAGGCACTCCCCCGACCGGGTCTTGGCAGACCACACCGAATGGCAGGATGAACCCTCGTGCGACGTTCCTCCGACCTCAGCCCCGAGCAGGCCGACGAGTCAGCCTGGTGGCACGACGCCGTCTTCTACCAGGTCTACGTCCGCTCGTTCGCCGACTCGAACGGCGACGGGGTCGGTGATCTGGACGGCATCCGCTCCCGGCTCGGCTACCTCGAACTGCTGGGCGTCGACGCCCTGTGGCTCACGCCGTTCTACACCTCCCCGATGGCCGACCACGGCTACGACGTCGCGGACCCGCGCGACGTCGACCCGCTGTTCGGCGACCTGGCCGCGTTCGACCGGCTGGTCGCCGAGGCCCACGAGCACAACATGAAGATCACCGTCGACCTGGTGCCGAACCACAGCAGCGACCGGCACGAGTGGTTCCAGGCCGCGCTGCGGGCCGCGCCGGGCAGCCCCGAGCGGGACCGGTACCTCTTCCGGGACGGGCGGGGCTTCGACGGGTCGCAGCCGCCGAACAACTGGACCAGCATCTTCGGCGGCCCGGCGTGGACGCGGGTCGCGGACGGGCAGTGGTACCTGCACCTGTTCGCGCCGGAGCAGCCGGACCTGAACTGGGACAACCCCGAGGTGCCCGCCGACCTGGCGCGGACCCTGCGGTTCTGGCTGGACCGGGGCGTCGACGGGTTCCGGATCGACGTCGCGCACGGCATGGCCAAGCCGCACGGCCTGCCGGACATGGACGTGCGCGCCGAGCAGGCGTCCGGCGTGCTGCACGACAACGCGCTCGACCCGAGGTTCGACGACGACGGCGTGCACGAGCACCACCGGATGATCCGGAAGGTGATCGACTCCTACCCCGGCCGGATGGCCGTGGGCGAGATCTGGGTGCAGGGCGACGACCGGTTCGCCCGCTACGTGCGGCCGAACGAGCTGCACCTGGGGTTCAACTTCCGCCTGGCGCAGGCCGGGTTCGAGGCCGAGCAGGTGCGCGCGGCGATCGAGCACTCGCTGGCCGCCGTGGCGCCGACCGGCACCCCGCCGACCTGGACGCTGTCCAACCACGACGTGGTGCGGCACGTGACCCGGTACGGCGGCGGCGCGCTGGGCGCGCAGCGGGCGCGGGCGATGGCGCTGGTGCAGCTCGCGCTGCCGGGCGTGGTCTACCTGTACAACGGCGAGGAGCTGGGCCTGCCGAACGTGGAGCTGCCGGACTGGGCGCTCCAGGACCCGACGTGGGTGCGCTCCGGGCACACCGACCGGGGCCGCGACGGGTGCCGCGTCCCGCTGCCGTGGGAGGGCTCGGCCCCGCCGTTCGGGTTCTCCTCCGGGCAGGGGTCGTGGCTGCCGCAGCCGGACGAGTGGGCCGGGCTGACCGCCGAGCGCCAGCTGGAGGACCCGGACTCGATGCTGTCGCTGTACCGGCAGGCGCTGGAGCTGCGGAAGTCCACCGAGGGGATGTCGGGGACCGAGCTGGAGTGGTACGGGGCGCCCCCCGGCTGCTTCGCGTTCCGCCGCAAGGGCGGGGGGCTGATCTGCGCCCTGAACACCTCGGGCGCGCCGGTGCCGCTGCCGCCGGGCGAGGTCCTGCTCTCCAGCGGGCCGATGGACGGCGACCAGCTGCCGCCGGACACCGCGGTGTGGCTGGTCTGAGGACTTGAGCCCTCGAGGGCCGGGTGGTCGCCCACCACCCGGCCCTCGTCCTCACACCAGCAGCGGGAGCATGGAGTGCCTGCGCCGGACCACCGCGCCGAAGCGGGCGTCGATGCGCAGCCACGAGTCGGTGGCGGTGACCCGGACGTCGTCGCCGCCGAGGAAGCCCATGCCGGACAGCGCGAACAGGCAGCGCAGCGGCACCTTCACGTCCAGGCCGGAGCCGGAGACGGTCAGCACGGTCTGGTCCAGCAGCGAGGCGGGCGGGGTGCCGTGCGGGCCGGTGTTCTCCCTGGCCAGCGCGACGCCCTGGTCGGCCAGCTCGGTCACCACGGCGCCGGGCAGCAGGTCGACGCGCTGCCAGCCCTCCAGGGGCGGCAGGGCCGAGCGCCACATCAGGTCCTTGGCGGGACCGGCGTCGACGGTGTCGCCGCGCAGGACCGCGAGCCCGGTGAGCAGGTCGCTGCCGGAGACGGTGACGTCGCCGGGGTCGACGCGGCCCGCGACGGTGCGGGTGGCGAGGGTGTCGAACGGGGTGGCCACCCAGGCGTCGACGCGCTCGCCCGACGGCCGGTTGCGCAATCGGACGACCACCTGCTGGTCGAGGCGAACCGCGCGGGCGACGAACGCCCCCAGGTCGTCGCGCTCGCTGGGGTCGCTGAAGACGAGCTCAGGCACCGGCACCTCCGGGCGTTCCGGCGCGCCACCCGGCGAGGAAGTCGCGCTCGGCTTCGGACAGTCGGCGGGGGCGGCCCGCCGCGACGTTGTAGGGCACCATCAGGGTCTCGGCCCTGGCGACGACCGGGCTGTCCGGCCTGCGGCTGCCCCTGACCGCGTAGTCGAGGGTGAAGGACGCGGACTTGAGCTCGCGGACCGACATCTCCACGACCACCTCGTCACCGCTGAACAGCAGCGGTTGCAGGTACTCGACGACGAGCTTGGCCACCACGACGCCCTCGCGGAGGTCGGGGACCCCCAGCCGGACGGCCTCGGTGAACAGCAGGTCGACGCGGGCCTCCTCCAGCAGAGTGACCGTGTTGGCGTGGTTGACGTGCCCGTACGCGTCCATGTCGGACCACCTCGGACGGACGCCGGTGACGAACACACCCAAGTTGAACGCGCCTCCCGCTTAGTCGCCTTGCCGAAACCCTATCGACGTGCCGCGTCCAGGTTAAGCGGGCCGTCATGAACGGTTTTCACTTCGCCCGGAGGTGACGCGCGGGTCACTCCCCCGCAGGTCGCCTCCGGCGGGCGGCGGTCGAGCCGCGCACCACCAGCTCGGGCTGGAACACGAACTCGGCGTGCGGCGCGGGCGTGCCCGCGACCTCCTCCAGCAGCGCGTGCACGGCGGCCTGGCCCATCGCCTCCACCGGCTGGCGCAGCGTGGTCAGCGGCGGGTCGGCGAACCCGATCAGCGGCGAGTCGTCGAAGCCGACCACCGACACGTCTCCGGGAACCCGCAGGCCGCGGCCCCGCGCGGCCCGGATCGCGCCGAACGCCATCAGGTCGCTGCCGCACACGATCGCCGTGCAGCCCCGGTCGAGCAGGGCGTCGGCGGCGGCCTGCCCGCCCTCGACGGTGAACAGCGAGTGCTCCACCGGACCGGTCGCGGCGCCTGCCGGGAAGGCCGCCGCGAAGCCCTCGGCGAGCCGCTGCGTCGGCACGTACCGGGGCGGTCCCACGGCCAGCCCGACCCGCTCGTGGCCCAGCTCCAGCAGGTGCGAGACGGCCAGCCTGGCGGCGGCGCGGTAGTCCACCGAGACGAACGGCGCGGACACGTGCTCGGTGAACCCGTTGACCATGACGAACGGCACACCGCGACCGGCGAGCTTGACGTAGCGGTCGGGGTCGGCTGTTGTGTCCGCGTGGAGACCGGACACGAACACGATCCCGGTCACCCCCCGGTCGACCAGCAGTTCCGTCAGCTGGTCCTCCGACGAACCGCCCGGCGTCTGCGTGCACAGCACCGGCGTGTAGCCCTCCCTGGTCAGCACCTGCTCGATGACCTGGGCGAACACCGGGAAGATCGGGTTGGTCAGCTCCGGGATGATCAGTCCCACCAGCCCGTGGGTGCGCTGGCGCAGCCTCGGCGGGCGCTCGTAGCCGAGCACGTCCATGGCGGCGACGACCGCTTGCCTGGTCGTGGGCGACACGCCCGCCTTGCCGTTCACCACCCGGCTGACCGTGGCCTCGCTGACGCCTGCCTGGGACGCGATGTCACTCAGCCGCGCTGTCACACGGGTGACTTTACGACCGGCGCGGTGGGGCGCTCGCAACCACCGCTGGGGCCGTCCCGGCCAACTGCCACCCGTTCGGCGCAGCGCGCGAAAGAGGTTGCAGCGGTTTTCAGCAATTTACGCAACTGGTAAGACCTGGACACATCCCTGCACAACACCCCTGCACCAGAGGAGCCACCGTGGCACCCCCTGCACGGAAGATCGCCCTGTTCGCCGCCGGAGCGCTGATAGCCGGCGTGGTCGCCGCCGGGGCGACCCAGCTGACCTCGACCCCGCCCACGGCCACGGCCACCCCGCCCGGCGCCAAGACCGTGACCGCGACCCTGTTCCAGTGGACCTTCGACCGGGTCGCCGCCGAGTGCACGAGCACCCTCGGCCCCAAGGGCTACGGCTACGTCGAGGTCTCCCCCGCCACCGAGCACATCCAGGGCGGGACCTGGTGGACCTCGTACCAGCCGGTCAGCTACCGGATCGCCGGTCGGCTCGGCAGCGAGGCCCAGTTCCGGAACATGATCACCACCTGCCACAACGCGGGCGTGAAGGTCGTCGCCGACGCGGTGATCAACCACATGTCGGCGGGCTCGGGCACCGGGACCGGCGGCACCCAGTACACGAAGTACACCTACCCCGGTCACTACGGCGACCAGGACTTCCACACCTGCCGCACCGACATCAACGACTACCGCAACCGGGACAACGTCCAGAACTGCGAGCTCAGCGGCCTGTCGGACCTGAACACCGGCAGCGAGTACGTCCGCGGCGAGATCGCGGAGTACCTGAACACCCTGCTGTCGATGGGCGTGGACGGCTTCCGGATCGACGCGGCCAAGCACATGCCCGCCGCCGACCTGTCCGCGATCAAGGCGAAGCTGACCAAGCGCGACGCGTTCTGGGTGCACGAGGTCATCTACGGCGCGGGCGAGGCGGTGCAGCCCGGCGAGTACACCGGCTCGGGCGACGTCGACGAGTTCCGCTACGCCTACGACCTCAAGCGCGTGTTCACCAGCGAGAACCTGGCCTACCTGAAGAACTTCGGCGAGGGCTGGGGGCACCTGCCGAGCGGGCAGGCGCGCTCGTTCGTGGACAACTGGGACACCGAGCGCAACGGGTCGACGCTGTCGTACAAGGACGGCTCGAACTACACCCTGGCGAACGTGTTCATGCTGGCCTGGCCGTACGGCTCGCCGCAGGTGTACTCGGGCTACGAGTTCTCGAACAAGGACCAGGGCCCGCCCGCGCCCGGCGAGTGCTACAGCAGCGGCTGGGAGTGCCAGCACCGGTGGCCGCAGATCGCGAACATGGTCGGCTTCCGCAACACCACCTCCGGCACGGCCGTGACGAACTGGTGGGACAACGGCCGCAACGCCATCGCGTTCGGCCGGGGCGACAAGGGCTACGCCGTGGTCAACCGGGAGTCCTCGGCGGTGTCGCGGACGTTCCAGACCTCGCTGCCCGCGGGCACCTACTGCGACGTGCAGCGGGACGGCTGCACGGCCACGCACGTGGTCAACTCCGCCGGGCAGTTCACCGCGACGGTGAACGCCGGTGAGGCGATCGCGCTGCACGTGGGCGCCATGGGCAACGGGTCGAACCCCGGCACGGGCGCGGCGGCGTTCTCGGTGAACGCGACCACGGTCATGGGGCAGAACATCTTCGTGGTGGGCGACCACGCCTCGCTGGGCGGCTGGGACCCGGCGCGGGCGGTGCCGCTGTCCTCGGCCTCGTACCCGCTGTGGAAGGCCTCGGTGTCGCTGCCGGGCGGGACGCAGTTCGCCTACAAGTACATCCGCAAGGAGGCGAACGGGACCGTGACGTGGGAGAGCGGCGCGAACCGCACCGCGACCGCGCCCGCGACCCTGAACGACACCTGGCGGAACTAGCGGGTGGCCGGGATCGGGGAGCACGGGGGCGGGGAGTCGCACGACTCCCCGCC
>NZ_JBQGCX010001168.1:0-2646 GCF_052038725.1 Actinosynnema sp. | reverse complement strand
ATCACCTGCACCTCGGCCCCGAGCCTGCCGCGCGCCCCGGGCCGGCTCCGCAGGTACTTGGTGGACGAGAACCACACCGCGTCGTGCGCCCCGTCGGCCTTGCCCTCGGCGACCTTCTGAGCCCCGTCGAGCGTGCCGGTGAAGGTGAACTCGACATTCACCCCGGTGGCGCGCTCGGCCTCCTCCAGCACCGGCGCCATGTCGGCCAGCTCGCTGCCCGCCAGCACCCGCAACGTCGTCGGGACACCGCGCAGCGAGGGTTCGCCCTCGGGTTCGGCCTGCTCGGCCGTGCAGCCCGCCAGCGCGACGAGCACCAGCACTGCCGACACCACCGTTTTTCGAGTCGACCGCACCCTCACCGCCCGCACCCCCTGCCGCTCCGCTGGATCTCCGCCAACCCGTCGAGCATCCGCTCCAACACCCCCGCCGACGGCGCCTCCACCACGAACCTCGGCGCCTCGGGAGCCCCGCTCGGCTGCGCCGACGCCCGCTCCGGCCGGAACCCGTGCGCCGCGGCCAGCTCGATCAACCGGTCGTCACCGGCCAGCGCCTCCCCGAGCCGTCGGGCGTCGTCCTCGCCCTCCAGCGGGATGAACGTGTGCCGCGAGTACACCGTCGGTTTCGGGAACAGCGCCACGGCGTCCTCGGGCAGCGCTGGCGCGGGCTTGGTCGAGCGGAACTGGGCCTCGTACACCAGGCCCAGCTGGATCCGCCCGCCCTGCGGGTCGCGCAGGTAGTCGTTGAACAGCACCTCGCTGGTCGCCGACTGCTGGCCCTGCTGGAGCACCATCGAGCACAGGTCCGGCATGACCCGCGCGATCTCCGCGTCGCTGGTCACCACCGCGCCGCCGTTCGCCGCGTGCGAGGCGATCGACAGCATCATGATCGCCGAGTTGGAGTCCTTCGGGTCGGTCGTGCTCAGCGACACGACCTTGTTGGGACCGCTCGGGTTCCCTGGGAGCTGGTTCCACTTGAGGCCGTCGCGGGCCGCGCCGAGCAGCGCCTCGACGTCCACCAGCGGCTCACCGCCGCCGTCCTGCCGCACGATCCCGGCGCGGGTGAGCACCTCCACCAGCGGTCGGTGCGTCGCGACGACCATCGGCGAGGAGAACAGCGCGATCCCGGTCCTGGCCCCGGTCTCGGATTTGATCTTCTCGGCGGTCGCGGTGCTGGACGGGAACGCGAACGCGTGCTCCGGGTCCTGCTCCAGCTGCACCAGCATGTCCTCGCGCGACCCGGCCGGGTTCGCCGTCACCTCGAAACCGAGGCAGCGCAAGCGGTCCCGCACGTCGGGGTCGTCGAAGTAGGGCTTCTTCTCGGAGCCGATCAGCCCCTTGACCCGCACGGCGTCCGCCGCGCAGTCCGCGCCGCCCGCGGCGCCGTTCCCGCCCCTCGCCGGGACGCCACCGCCGTTCCGCCCGACGACGACCACCGCCAGCACGACGATGATCGCCACCCCGACGACCAGCGCCGCCACCCGGCCCGCCGCGCCGCTGTTGCTGCTGTTGCTGTTGCTGTTGCTGCCCACGCTTCACCCGCCCCCGATCCCGGTGTCCAGCAGCCGCAGGTCGGGTGGGACCAGGGTCGCGGTCTCCAGCAGCACCCGCAGCAGGTTGGTCTTGATCGCGTCCGGTGGCGCCGAGTCGGCGGTCACCCCCGGCACACCCGAGGCGGCCAGCCGCCGTCGCACCACGTCCACCACGTGCTCGGCCTTGCGGTCGGTCCAGCCGGGCTGGCCCGGCACGGCGGCGAGCGCGTCGCGGGTCTCGTTCCAGGACAGCGGGCGGGCGTCCGGGGCGCCCAGCAGCGCGAGCTGGAACAGCGCGACCAGCACCAGGCGCTCCCGGTCGGTCAGCGGCCACACCAGGTCGCGGGTCCCGGTGTCCGGGCGGACCGCTCCGGCGGGTGGGCCGCCGGTGCTGACCAGCAGTTCCACCAGGTGCAGGCGGGAACCCCTGATGTGCAGCGGGGTGTAGCCGGGGGCCAGCGCGGTCTCGTGGCCGCTCAGCAGGGGTGGGCGGCCGGGGAGGCCGATCGGGAGCCTGCCGCTGTTGCGCACCAGCCAGCCGTCGCCGTCGCGGCGCAGGGCCGCGTGCTCGCGGCTGACGTGCCAGTCGCCCGAGCCTACGGTCACGTGCACGTCCGGGCTGTTGCGGCCGAGGAGGAGCAGGGCGCCGGGGGACGGGGTCGCGGCGTAGCCGCCGTCCTCGCCGAGGGCGAAGAGGGTGCCGCGTGGCGCCGGGGCGCCTGCGACCAGGGGTTCCCGGCGCAGCAGGCTCGGGGTTCGGGGTTCCAGGAAGTGCATCACCACGTCGCGCGCTCCACGTCGGCCACGCTAGGGGCGTGGGCTCGGGAACCCACCCGAGCCGACGTCATTGGTCTCGTCACCGGGGTTCGGGCCTTTGTCGTTCGCGGGCTGGGGCTGGGGCGGGGTGGCGGTGGGGTGTGGGGAGTTGCCGGTCACGGCGTAGGTCAGCAGTGCGACCGCCACGGCCAGGGCCGGGTGGGACCAGAGCGGTGGGGCCAGGAAGAACGGGGTTGCCCCGAGGCTCACACCGCCTGCCTGGACGCCGGTCCCGCCGGGGAGGGTCCTGGGGGACCGGGGGTGTGAGCGGGGGTGAGAGCGGGGGTGGGGGAGGTCGGGAG
>NZ_JBQGCX010001167.1:0-2000 GCF_052038725.1 Actinosynnema sp. | reverse complement strand
GCGGTCCCCGAGCAGAAAAACAGCCGCAACCCCCAGGGCCCGCGCGACTGGATCAACCACCACCACAAAAACACCCACGGCAACGGCATGGTGTTAGCCGAGGCCCCCAACGTGAACTCGCCCCCCGACGCGAACGGCAACGGCGGCAACGGCGGCTACCCGGTGTTCGAGGTGGCCGAGGTCAACCAGCAGGGCGAGGTCACGCCCAGCCGGTTCGGGGTCGAGCAGCCGCGCACCTACTACGGCGAGCTGGGCACCAGCACCGACTACGCGATCGTCGGCGGTCGCGGCGAGGGCGCGCCGAGCGAGTACGACACCGACCGCACCCAGTACACCTACACCGGCCAGGGCGGTGTGCGGATCGGCGGCATCTTCAACAAGCTGGTCTTCGCCGCCTACTACGGCGAGCGGAACATCCTGTTCAACTCGGCGGTCGGCGAGGACTCGCGGATCATCTTCAACCGGCACCCGCGCGACCGCGTCGAGGACGTCGCCCCGTGGCTGACCGTCGACAGCGACCCGTACCCCGCGGTCGTCGACGGCAAGATCACCTGGATCGTGGACGGGTACACCACGCTCGACAACTACCCGTACGCGCGCAAGACCGCGCTGGGCGACGCCACCAACGACTCGCTGCCGGGCGTGGCGCAGCAGCCGAACCGCGAGATCAGCTACATCCGCAACTCGGTCAAGGCCACCGTCGACGCCTACGACGGCACGGTGACCCTGTACGCGATGGACGAGAGCGACCCGGTCCTGAAGACCTGGATGGGCGTCTTCCCCGGCTCGGTCAAGGCCAAGAGCGAGATGTCCCAGTCGCTGCTGGAGCACCTGCGCTACCCCGAGGACCTGTTCAAGGTCCAGCGGGACACGCTGACCCGCTACCACGTGTCCGAGCCGCGCGACTTCTACTCGGGCGTCTCGTTCTGGGGCGTGCCGTCCGACCCGACGGTCGACAACGCCACCACGGTCGAGCAGCAGCAGAGCAGCAACCAGCAGCCGCGCGACCAGCAGCCGCCGTTCTACGTGGTGGCCGGTGACCCGACCGGCGACCCGAACAAGGTGAGCTTCCAGCTGACCAGCTCGCTGGTGCGGCAGAACCGCGAGTTCATGGCCTCGTACGTGACCGTCCGGTCCGACCCGGACAACTACGGGAAGATGAGCGTGCTGACGCTCAACAACGAGGCCAAGGGCCCGCAGCAGATCCAGACCCAGTTCCTCACCTCGGCCACGGTCAGCTCCGAGCTGAACCTGCTGACCCAGCAGAAGACGAAGGTGGTCTACGGCAACCTGCTGACCCTGCCGGTCGGGGGCGGCCTGCTGTACGTGGAACCGGTCTACATCGAGCGGGCCAGCCAGAACACGCAGTACCCGCAGCTGTCCAAGGTGCTGGTGAGCTTCGGCGACAAGGTGGGCTACGCGTCCACGCTCGGCGAGGCGCTGGACCAGGTGCTGTCGGGCGCCGCCCAGGAGGTCCCCGACCCGTCCAACGGGAACAGCGGCCAGCCGCCGTCGAACTCCAGCACCCCGTCGACGCCGAACGCCAACAACGGCAACCAGGCGTACACGCCGGAGATGCAGCAGGCGGCCAGGGACATCCGCAGCGCCCTCGACCAGCTCAAGTCGGCCCAGGCCAGCGGTGACTTCGCCGCGCAGGGCAACGCGCTCAAGGCGCTGGACGAGGCGAGCCGGAAGTTCGACGAGGCGAGCAAGGCGGCCCCGTCCACCCCGTCGTCCTCGGTGACCTCCTCGCCGACGCCGACGAACTGAGCCTGAACCGGCTCCGACCAGCGGAATCGGGTGTCCCCGCCACGGCGGGGGCGCCCGATTTGCCTTTGCCGCCACCTTCCGCGTACAGTTCACCTTACCGACGCGGGGTGGAGCAGCTCGGTAGCTCGCTGGGCTCATAACCCAGAGGTCGCAGGTTCAAATCCTGTCCCCGCTACAAAGAGGGAAAACCTCCTGCCGGATCTCCGGCGGGAGGTTTTTTCGTTTTCCCG
>NZ_JBQGCX010001166.1:0-1637 GCF_052038725.1 Actinosynnema sp. | reverse complement strand
TGATCGCCGGGTGCGAGGCCCTGCGCGCGTGGCTCAACGCCCACCACCGGTTCGTGGTGCCCGCGGCCATGACCGTGGTGCTCAACGGCGTGGCCGTCGCGATCGTGCTGCTCGGCGACCGCCAGATCGGCTCGCTGCCCGCGGCGTACGTCGCCGGCGCGACGGTCCAGCTGCTGCTGATGACGATCTTCGCGCTGAGCGTGGGCTGGCGGCCCGCCCGGCCGGCCGTCCGGCACCCGGAGGTGCGCCTGCTCGTGCGGCTGTTCGTCCGGCCGTCCGTCGCGGCCACGCTGAACCCGCTGACCCGGGTCGCGGAGACCGCGGTGGCGTCGTTCCTCCCGCCGGGCAGCGCGACGGTCCTGCACTACGGCCAGCGCGCGGTGAGCGCGATCGGCGGCACGGTGCTGTTCCGCTCCGTGATGCTCGCCGTGCTGCCCCGGCTCACCCGCGCGCACCTGCTCGACGACCCCGTTGCCCGCCAGCGGCTCGCGAACGTCGGCATGCAGCTGATGGTGATCGTGTCGTTCCCGCTGACCGCGATCACGCTCGTGCTGGTGCGTCCGGCGACCGAGGAGCTGCTCGGCATCGGTCGCTTCAGCGCGGCCGACGCGCGCCTGCTCGGCGTCGTCCTCGCCGTGCTCGCGTTGTCCTTCCCGCTCTCGGCGGTCCAGCGCGGCCTGCTCGCCCCCTTCTACGCGGTGCGCAACACCCGGGTGCCACTGCACAACGCGGTCGTCGGGACGGCGGTGAACCTGGCCCTGCTCGGCGCGTGCCTCGCTGCCGGGGACCGGGACAGCGCCGCAGTGGTGGCCATCGCCGGGGCCTACGTCGTGGCCAACGTCGCCAACGTCGCGCACGCCCGTTGGGCGATCGGGCGGAGCGGGCTGGGAGTTCCCCGGGCCGGCCGCGCGGTGGTGCTGCGGTCCGCGCTCTCCGCGGTCGGTGGAGGTGTCGCCGCCGCGGTCGTGTGGGAGGCGTCCTCCCTGCCGCCCGTGTGGCGGCTCCTCCTCGGCGGGCTCGCCGGGGTGGCCGCGGTCCTGGTCGTCGAGCTGCCGGGCCGCGTGCCCCGACCCTCGCCCCAGGCGATCGCTGCGAGCTCGGGCCTCGCCGTCGGGGCGTTGGTCGCGAGCACGGCGGCGGCCGCTGGCGCCCTGGCGCTGGTGTCCGGCCGGCCGCTGGGCGTCGCCCTGCTGCCCGCCGGCCTGCTCGTCGGTCTCGCGGTGGTCGCGCTCGCGCTGGCGCGCTTCGACGTGTTCGTCCTGGCGTTGCTGGCCGGGCGCACCAGCATGGATGCCTTCAAGGGAGGCTCCGGCACCAGCATCACCGAGCCGGCAGCGCTGGTCGGCGTCCTGTTCCTGGGCGCCGGCCTGGTCTGGCTGGCCGCCCAGTGGCGCGAGGACGGCTTCGTGCGCCTGAGCCGGCTGGGCTGGGCGGTGGTGGCGTTCGCCGGCGCCGCGCTCGCCGGCGTCCTCGTCGCTCCGGCTCTCGCGCCGGCGCTCGTCGAGTGGGTCCGCCTGGCCAGCGTGTGCACGATGGTGCTGGTCGCCGAGCGGCTCGCCCGGACACCGGGCTTCCGCGAGCGGCTCGTCGTCGCGATCGCAGCGGCCGCGGTCGTCCCGCTGGCCGTCGGGGCCTGG
>NZ_JBQGCX010001165.1:0-2527 GCF_052038725.1 Actinosynnema sp. | reverse complement strand
TGGCAGTTGGAGCAGACCTCGACGTGGATGGCGCCGGAAGTCTTGGTGCTGTGGGTCGTGAAGGTGTTGCCGCAGCCACAGGTGACCTCGGTCTTCACGTACTCCGGGTGAATGCCAGTCTTCAACGTCTCGTCCTGTTCTTCTCGTGAGGCCGCCGGGTCCCCGCGCTGGTAGCCGGGGTGAACCGGAGCCGGACTCGACCTGACAGTCTGCCAGATCCACTGCTGCCCGGTGCAACGCGTCCACCTCCTCGGGTGTTCCCGTGGCGCTCGTCACGGCCGCCGCTCACCGACGGCCGCCGACCACTGGGCGCTGCGCCCCCGGAGGTGGTCCGGGCGGGGTACCGGCGCGCGGCCCCGACCAGCACACTGGGTCACGTGCTCAGTTCGTTCGGTCGCCCCCTGGCGCTGACCACGTGGCTGGCGGTCCCGTTCGTGTTCGCCGGGGCCGTGCTGGGCCTGAGCGCGCTCGCGGGGCTCGCGCTCGGTCTGCCCGGTGACGTCGCCCTGTCCAGCGCCCTGCTCGGCGCCGCGACGGCCGTCACGGCGGCGGCCAGCGGCACGGTGGTGTGGACGGCGCGGTGGCAGCGGGTGTGGCTGCGCTGGCCGTTCCTGGCGGCGGTGCTGGGCGCCGGGATCGCGCTGGACGGCGTGGAGGTGCCGGTGTGGGCCGCGCTGGGGCTGGGGCTGCCCGCCGTGGTGCTGCTCGTGATCGAGGTCTACCTGGAGCGCCGCCGCACGGCCGCGCTGCTCGCCGACCGCCGCGCGAACGCCCAGGACCGCTAGCACCCTGCTGAAAACCGTGCAGAACCACGACGGCCCCACCCCGGAAGAACCGGGGCGGGGCCGTCGAACCCGGCGCGGGGTCAGTCGTTGTCCGCGCCCGGCGTGGTCTTCGCGACCTGCATCAGGAACTCGATGTTGGTGCGCGTCTTGCGCAGCCGGTCGAGCAGCAGGTCGATCGCCTGCTGGCCGTCGAGCGCGTGCAGCACCCGGCGCAGCTTGTGCATGACCGCCAGCTCGTCCGGGGACAGCAGCAGGTCCTCCTTGCGGGTGCCGGACGAGTCCACGTCCACCGCGGGGAAGGTCCGCTTGTCGGCGATCTTGCGGTCGAGCTTGAGCTCGGCGTTGCCGGTGCCCTTGAACTCCTCGAAGATCACGCTGTCACCGGCCGACCCGGTCTCCACCAGCGCGGTGGCGATCACGGTCAGCGAGCCGCCGCCCTCGATGTTGCGGGCCGCGCCGAGGAAGCGCTTCGGCGGGTACAGCGCCGTCGAGTCGACACCACCGGACAGGATGCGCCCGGACGCCGGGGCCGCCAGGTTGTAGGCGCGGCCGAGGCGGGTGATGGAGTCGAGCAGCACGACCACGTCGTGACCCATCTCGACCAGGCGCTTGGCCCGCTCGATGGCCAGCTCCGAGATCGTGGTGTGGTCCGACGGCGGGCGGTCGAAGGTGGAGGCGATGACCTCGCCCTTCACCGACCGCTGCATGTCGGTGACCTCTTCGGGGCGCTCGTCCACGAGGACCACCATCAGGTGGCACTCGGGGTTGTTCGTCGTGATCGCGTTGGCGATCGACTGGAGCACCGAGGTCTTGCCCGCCTTGGGCGGCGACACGACGAGGGCGCGCTGGCCCTTGCCGATCGGCATCACCAGGTCGATGACGCGCGTGGTGAGGATGTGCGGCTCGGTCTCGAGGCGCAGTCGCTCGTTCGGGTAGAGCGGGGTCAGCTTGGTGAAGTCGGGGCGGTTGCGCGACTCCTCCGGGTCCAACCCGTTGATCTTGTCGACGCGCACCAGCGGGTTGAACTTCTGCCGCTGCTGCTCGCCGTCGCGCGGCTGGCGGACGGCGCCGATGATGGCGTCACCGCGCCGCAGGCCGTGCTTGCGCACCAGCGAGAGCGACACGTAGACGTCGTTCGGGCCCGCGAGGTAGCCGGAGGTGCGCACGAAGGCGTAGTTCTCCAGCACGTCCAGGATGCCCGCGACGGGCAGCAGGACGTCGTCGTCGCGCACCTCGGTGTCGGTGCCCGCGCCCGCGCCCTCGCCCCGGCCGCCGCGGCGGCGGCGGTCCCGGAAGCGGCGACCGCGACGGCCGCCCTCGTCGTCGCCGTCGTCCTCGGGCACGTTGTTGCTCTGGCGGTCGCGGTCGCGGTCCCGGTCGCGATCCCGGTCGCGGTTGCGCTCGCCCCGCTCACCCCGATCGCGGTCGCGGTTCCGGTCGCCGCGCTCGCCCCGCTCGGAACGCTCGCCCCGGTCGGAACGCTCGCCGCGGTCGGAGCGCTCGCCGCGCTCACCCCGGTCACCGCGCTCACCCCGCTCCCGGCCCTGGCGCTCGGAGCGCTCGCCCCGCTCCCCCCGGTCGGAGCGCTCAGCCCGCTCGGACCGCTGCTCCGCCTGCTGCGGGGCCTCGACCTGCGCGGGAGCGGCGGCGGCAGCCGCGGCGACGGGCGCCTCGGGGCTGCCCGCGGGGCGGTTGGCGGACCGGCGACGGCGGTTGCCGCGACGCCCGGTCTCCTCCTCCCC
>NZ_JBQGCX010001164.1:0-2502 GCF_052038725.1 Actinosynnema sp. | reverse complement strand
GTCAGCTCGACGGTCTTGGCCTTCCCGACGATCTCGGTCACGTCCGCGAGCAGCCGGTCCGCGATCGCCGCGCTGTCACCCCGCAGGCCACCGGTCCACAAATCCTTCTCCAGCCGGTGGAACCCGGTGAACTCCTGCCCCTCCTCCAGGTCCGCCTCCCGAGCGTCGATCCTCGGGTCGAGGTCGCCGAAGCTCTCCGCGACCGGCTCGATCCGCTCCCAGTAGGTGCGCGCCACCGGGTACAGCGCCTTGGCCTCCTCCGCCTTCCCGTCCTTCACGGCGGTGGCGAACTCGGTCGTCTTGGCCAGCAGCGAGTCCGCCTGCGAGTTCACGTACCGCTGGTACCCGGCGGTCGCCTCGCCGAGCCGGGTGTCCGCGTCCGCCTGCCGCGCCGCCGCGCCCTTGACCGTGAACGCGGCCCGGATGCCGTCACCGGCCATGCCCGGCCTGCACGAGGTCTGGTACGCGCCGCCGTCCGGCACCTCCACCAGCAGCCTGCGGGTCAGCCCCGGCGCGATGTTCTCGACCTCGCCCATGATCCGGTCGCCCTCGGCGTACAGGTAGAACTCGGTGACCCGCGCGCCCTTGTTGGTCACCTCGAAGGTGATCGTGCCCGCGTCGGCCTCGGTCCGCGCCACGCCGCACGCGCTGTCGCTCGCCTCCACCGCGATCGGCCCGCCCGGCGAGGCGGCCTCCGGTGTCGCGGACGAGCACGCCGACAGCGCCAGCGCGCCCAGGACGAGGGCTGCGACTCGCTTCACTTCACTTCTCCCTGTGTCGGGGCGACCCGCGTGCGCGCGGGACGCAGGAACAGCGGCAGCGTGACCACCACGTACACCGACCAGGCGATGGCTTGGACGACGGTCGTGCGCGCCGAGTAGTTGAAGACGCCCTTGAGCAGCGCGCCGTACCAGGAGTCCTCGGGGACCGGCCCGGACAGGTCGAACGCGAGCACGTCCAGTCCGGGGATCAGCGCGGCTTCCTGGAGGTCGTGCAGGCCGTAGGCGAGGACGCCCGCGGCCACGAGCACCAGCAGCACGCCGGTGACCGAGAGGAACCGGGACAGGTCGATGCGCAGCGCGCCCCGGTAGATGGCCCATGCCAGCGCGACCGCGATCGCGAGCCCGATCAGGAACCCGGTGAGCGGGCCGCCGTTCTGCCCGGCGGACTGGGCGGCGGCGTAGAAGAAGACCGCCGTCTCCAGGCCCTCGCGGCCGACCGCCAGGAACGCCAGCGCCACGACGGCGACCGGTCCGATCCCGGCGGCCTCGTCGAGCCTGCCGCGCAGCTCCCCGCCGATCCGGCGGGCCGCGCCGCGCATCCAGAACACCATGCCGGTCACGAACACCACCGCGATCAGCGACATGGTCCCGCCGAACGCCTCCTGCGCCCGGAAGTCCAGCGAGGCGCTCGTGAACGTGATCAGCGCGCCCGCGCCCACCGACAGCGCCACCGCGATCCCGACGCCCAGCCAGACCCACCGCAGCTCGCGCCGCCGGTCGGTCTTGACGAGGTACGCCACCAGGACGCTCACCACCAGCGCCGCTTCCAGGCCCTCCCTGAGGCCGATCAGCGCGCTGCCGAACACCGCGCTGCCGAACACGTGCTCCACCCGGTCCACCTCCCGCTGCCGCCGGGTGAACATAGGTAAGCCTTGCCTTGTTTGTCCAGCGGCTGCAAGCGTCTGACCTGCGGGTTCGTGTCCGCTATGTCGTAAATCTACAGCGATGTGCGACCAAAGCGGGGCGAATCGGACGGTAACGAATCGGCGGCGGAGGCCACCGCTCCCGGTGTGCGGGAGGCGGGCGCGCGGGCCGGCGGGGGCGCGGGGCCGCGCTGGTGCGAGCATTGCGGGCATGGGCGCGCGCGAACAGGTGGCAACAACGCAGGACTGGCAACAGGTGCCGCCGGACGCGCACGTCGACGCGGCCGTTGACGGGTTCCGGATGCTGGCCGACGGGACGCGGCTGCGGATGATGTGGCTGCTGTGCGGCGACGAGTACGACGTGACCACCCTCGCGGGCGCGGTCGGCATCGCGCGGCCCGCCGTGTCGCAGCACCTGGCCAAGCTCAAGCTCGCCGGACTGGTGTCGGTGCGGCGGGACGGGCGGCGGGCGGTCTACCGGGCGCGCGGCGGGCACGTGCGGCGGCTGCTGGCCGAGGCCGTCGAGGCGGCCGACCACCACGTGACCGGGCGGCCGGATCACGACTAGTGCCGGGGACTAGCCCGGCCAGCGGGTGTGCAGGTCGTCGATCCGGTACGCGTGCGCGTGCCTGCGGCAGCCGCCCACCAGGGCCGCGTCGCGCAGGTGGTCGTGGTCGTCCTCCAGCCCCCGGTGCTCGTGCTCGACCCACTCCGGGTCGTGCCCCGGCCACAACCGGGTCGCCACGAGCGCCGCGACCAGCGCGACCACCGACAGCGCCAGCAGCGCGGCCACCATCCCCGCCCCCGAGGCCAGCGCGCCCGCCAGCGGGTAGCACAGCAGCCAGCAGGCGTGCGAG
>NZ_JBQGCX010001163.1:0-1823 GCF_052038725.1 Actinosynnema sp. | reverse complement strand
GCCCCACGGCGCCCGCTTGAGCAGCCGGTACGCGGCGTACCCGGCCCACGGGCCGACCACGGCCATGGACATCACGTTGGCGCCCAGCGTGGTCAGCCCGCCGTGGGCGAGCAGCAGCGCCTGGAACACCAGCACGACCGTGCCCAGCGCCGCCATGACCGGCGGCCGGAAGACGATCGCGCCCTCACCGGTGCCGGTGGGGTGGGAGGAGCTGCCCGTCACGGACGGCAGCTTGATCGCGGACAGCACGAACGAGTAGGCGCCCACCGCGCCCAGCAGCAGCCGGGACTCGGGGTGCTCGGCGACGGTCCGCTTGATCTCGCGGACCCCGTGGACGACGAACGGCGCTGCCGCCACCGTCCACGCCGCCGCGTGGACTGGGGGCAGGAAGCCCTCGGCAATGTGCATCGGCACACCTTTCCGGGATGACGCGTCCCGATAGGAGGTACCGAGCCCCGTGAGTTCCTGGCTCGCGGATCGTCGATCCGCTCACAGTGGCGCGACCGCTCCGGTGTTGCACCGGATTCCTCGGTTGACGCTCGGCGGCGGAAGGCTAACACCGATTTCACCTCACGCTTGCGGGCGCGGACCGTGATCTTGCTCCCCCGCACGTCGGGGCCGTCGCGCGGGGGTGGGCGGGTGTTCGGACTGCCGCAGCGCGGGCAGCGCGGGGGGGGCAGTGCGGGGCGGGCAGTGCGGGGGGAGTCGGCGCGGGTGATTCGGCGCGGTGCGGTCAGCCGAGGGCGGCCAGCACGGCCCGGTAGGTCGCGTCCGGGTCCCCGTCCACGACCGGGACGACCACGGCGCGGGGGCGGGTCCCGAGCAGCGCGGTGAGCCGGTGGTGCAGGGCGGCGACCTCGGCGGCGCCGTCGTGCCGCTGCTCCTCGGGGGTGCCGGTCTCGCGCTCGGCGTAGCGGCGCAGGGCGCCCGCCTCGCCGTCGAGCAGGACGATCTCGTGGAACACCGCGCCGGTCTCGCGCGCCAGGCCCTCCAGCTCGGCGAGGAACCCAGGGCGGGCGACGAGCTGGGGGACGACCACGTCGTGCCCGGCGGCGAGGTGGGTGCGCGCGGCGGCGAGCGCGATCGCGCGGGCCAGCGGCCCGGCCTCCCGGCGGGCGTCCCGCCAGCGGCCGATCAGGGCTCGGACCAGGTCGACGTCCAGGTCGAGCGCCAGGGGGTGCTCGTCGGCGTACCGCCGCGCCACCGTCGACTTGCCGCACGCGGGCGGGCCGTTGAGCAGGATCAGCCGGGGCACCCGGTCGAGGCTAGCCCGCGTCGGGGCTGCCGGTGCCCGGACGGGCGCGCGCCTGGGCCAGTGCCGCGTGCCGGGCGGCCCACTCGCGCGCGGCGACCACGAGGGCCCGCTCCAGCGTCCCGCCGCACTCCGCCCGGCGCACCGGGGTCGCCGCGAGCGCTCCGGGAGCGTCGTCGTCGTGCACCCGGCAGGCGAGGTGGAGCAGGTCACCGTCGGGGAAGGCGAACGCCAGCGCGGGGTCGGTGCACTCGCCCCAGTCCAGGAACCGGAACCCCGCGAACCGCTGCCCGGCCTCGGCCTCCACCGCCCCCGCGCCCTCGTCCATCCAGCCCTCGGCCAGCCGGAACGCCTCCACCGCCGAGGTGAACCCCTCGGGCCGCGCGGCCGGTTCGCGGAAGCGGCGGATCTCGTCCCCCAGCTTCTTCACCAGCAGCGGCGGGTAGAACGCGTTGTCCCACGCGTCCACGTGCAGCCCGGCGACGAACACGTCCACGCACAGCAGTCCGGGGTCCCGCTCCACGTGGAACTCCAACCCGAACCCGTCCCGCGACCCGAACACCGCGTCCCC
>NZ_JBQGCX010001162.1:0-1870 GCF_052038725.1 Actinosynnema sp. | reverse complement strand
CGCGGCACTGCCCGCAGGCCAGCGCGGGCACGTACCCCCGGCGCGGCACCTGGATCAGCACCGGCGCGCCCGCCGACAGCGCCGCGCGGGCGGCCTCGAACGCGATGGACGGCAGCCGCGCCGAGCGGGCCGCCGGGTCCTTGGCCTCCTGCCAGTCGCCGTCGCCGACCGCGACCACGCGCGGCGCGGCGGCCCGCAGCTCCTCCCGGTCGGCCACGACCTCGTGCGCCCACCCGCTGTCCACCAGCAGCTGCGCCTCGGCGGTGCGGGCGAACCCGCCCACCAGGAACGCGGCCCCGCCCAGGTGGGAGCGCTGCACGAGCACGTCGCGCACGTTCGGGTAAGGCATCCTCGGCTCGGTGTGCAGGTCGTCGCCGTCGTCCCACACCACGACGAGCCCGAGGTCGTTGACGGGGGCCAGGGCCGCGCCGCGCGCGCCCAGCGCGATCCGCACCGAGCCGCGCCGCACCGCCAACCAGCGCTTGTACCGCTCCTGCGGCCCCAGCTCGGCGGCCAGCACGGTCACCGCGGCCGGGTCGACCAGCTTCGCGCACGCCTCGTGCAGCCGGGCCAGGTCCCGGTGGTCGGGCACCACGACCAGCACGCCCTTGCCGGTGGACGCCACGGTCGCGGCGACCTCGGCGAGCCGGGCGGGCCAGTCCTCGGCGGGCAGCGCCTGCCACACGGCGCGCGGCGCGCGGCCCGCGGCCAGCGCGTCCAGGAAGTTGGCCCCGTGCCGGTAGCGGCCCCAGCCGGTGTCGGCGGGCCGCTCGGGCACGGGCGCGGGGGGTGGGGGCTCGGCGGCCTCGGCGCGGGCGTGCCGGGGCGGGACGGCCATGCGCAGCACGTCGATGAGGGTGCCCGCGTACCGGTCGGCGACCGCGCGGGCCAGCAGGGCCACCTCCGGGGCCAGCACGGGCTCCGGGGACACCACCTTCTCCAGGAAGGCGAGCTTGCGGCCGTACTCGGTGGACTCGGCGCGCTCCAGCAGGTAGCCGTCGACCAGCTGACCGGCGAAGCGGACCCGCACCCGCACGCCGGGCACGGCGACCTCGTCCAGGTCGGTGGGCACCTGGTAGTCGAACGGGCGGTCCAGGTGCGGCAGCGGCACGTCCACGACGACCCTGGCCACGGGCCTGGCGGCGGCGGGGCCGCGTTCGCCCCGCCTGCTCGCCGCCCTGCCCTGTGCCATGCCCGAATCTCGACCAGAGGGCTCCGCCAGTCCCGGACCGCCGGGCCCCCTCCGGGTGGTCCCGTCCGATCAGGCGCCCGCCGCCGCGCGGAGGGCGTCGGCGCGGGAGGTGTCCTCCCACGGCAGCTCCACGTCGGTGCGGCCGAAGTGGCCGTACGCGGCGGTGGGGGCGTAGATCGGGCGCAGCAGGTCGAGGTCGCGGATGATCGCGGCCGGGCGCAGGTCGAACACCTCGGTGATCGCCTGCTGGATCTTGGTCGGGTCCACGGTCTCGGTGCCGAAGGTCTCCACGAACAGACCCACCGGGGCGGCCTTGCCGATCGCGTAGGCCACCTGCACCTGGATGCGGGTCGCCTGACCCGCGGCGACGGCGTTCTTGGCCACCCACCGCATCGCGTACGCCGCCGAGCGGTCGACCTTCGACGGGTCCTTGCCCGAGAACGCCCCACCACCGTGCCGCGCCATGCCGCCGTAGGTGTCCACGATGATCTTGCGACCGGTCAGCCCGGCGTCACCCATCGGACCGCCGATCACGAACCGACCGGTCGGGTTGACCAGCAGCCGCACGTCGGAGGTGTCCAGGCCGAGGCCCTCGATCGCCGGGGCCACCCCGCGCTCGCGCACGTCGACGCCCAGCAGCTGCTCCAGGTCGATGCCGTCCGCGTGCTGCGTGGACAC
>NZ_JBQGCX010001161.1:0-4455 GCF_052038725.1 Actinosynnema sp. | reverse complement strand
GGACGCGCGGGTCGCGGCGGCGGCGCGGCGGTCGGGGGCGGCGGTGCTGCTGGTGGACCCGGCGGTGCCGTGGGGGCAGCTGGTGAGCGTCGCGCAGGCGCTGGTGCTGGGCGATCGGGGGTCGGGGGACCTGTTCGCGGTGGCCGACGCGATCGCGGCGCTGGTGGGCGGGCCGGTCACGATCGAGGACCGGGGGTCGCGGGTGCTGGCGTACTCGCACCGGCAGCAGGGGGTCGACGCGGTCCGGGTGGAGACGATCCTGGGGCGGCGGGTGCCCGAGGAGGCGCGGCGGGCGCTGGACTCGTCGGGGGTGTTCACCCACCTGGCGCACAGCGACGAGGCGCTGTTCGTGCCGCAGCTGACCGAGCACCTGGGCGGGCGGCTGGTGGCGGCGGTGCGGGCCGGGCGGGAGCTGCTCGGGTCGGTGTGGGTGGAGGTCGACGGGACGAGCCCGGCGCGCGAGGCGGCGCTGGTGGACGGGGCTCGGACGGCGGCGCTGCACCTGCTGCGGGCGCGGGCCAGCTCGGACCTGGAGCGGCAGGCCGAGGCGGACCTGGTGACGGCGCTGCTGGACTCGGGGGCTCCGGGGGCGCTGGACCGGTTGGGGCTGCCCGGCGGGGAGCTGCGGGTGATCGCGGTGCGGGCGCACGTGGGGGACGCGGAGCACGGGGCGGCGCTGCTGGCGTTCGAGCGGGCCACCTCGGGGTTCGGGTGGTCTCGGCCGGGGCGGAGCGCGCTGTTCGGGAACGTGCTGTACACGGTGCTGCCGTGCGGGGGCGACCCGGCGGCGGCGGTGGAGTGGGTGCGCGGCCTGCGGCGCGAGCTGCCGCCGGAGGTGGTGGTGCGGGCCGGGATCGGCGGGGTGTGCGACGGCGGGTCGGCCCCGGTGTCGCGGCTGGAGGCGGACGAGTGCCTGGCGCTGGGCGGGGAGCGGCCGGTGGTCTACGAGCTGGCGTGGGCGCGGGTGCTGCTGCGGCGGCTGGCGGTGGAGGCGGAGGCCGGGCGGCTGCCGGTGCGGGGGCCGGTGGCGGACCTGCTGCGGCACGACGAGGAGAGGGGCACCCGGTACGCGGAGACGCTGCGGGCCTGGCTGGCGGCGCGGGGCGACGCCCGCGGGGCGGCGCGGGCGCTGGGGGTGCACCCGAACACGCTGCGGTACCGGTTGCAGCGGATGGGTGAGGTGGCGGCCCTCCCGCTGGGGGACGCGGTGGAGCGGTTGGCGCTGGAGGTCGCGCTGGCGGTGCACGGGGAGCTGCGGCGTCGGGGGATGCCGGGCGGGTGACGGGTGGCGCGGGGGTGACGGGTGGCGCGACCCGGACCTGCGCGATCAGGACTTCGCCGCCGGGGGTGCCACCATGTGCCGGTGCTCCCTGAACTATCCGATGACCTGATCACGCGCCTGCGTGCGGCCTTCCGCGAGGCCGACTACACCGCCGACGGGGTGGTCGACGCGCTCGGGCCGGTCGCCCACGCCGCGCTCGGGCGGGGTGAGCCCGAGGTCGCCAAGCGCGAGTCCGAGGACTCCGGCGACCTCGGCGCGCTCGTCCGGCTGTTCCTGCTCGGCGACACCGAGCCCGGCAGGAGCGTCCGCTCCGCCCTCGCAGGCGTCGACCTGGACGAGGCCGTGCGCGCCGGGGTGCTCACCCCCGACGGCGACGGGTTCCGGGCCGGGCTGGACGTGCGGCCCTACGGCGACGACGAGGGCTCCTGGTGGGTGATCGCCGACCTGGACTCCGACCAGCGCGGCGGGCCCGTGCCGACCGACCACGGGCTCGGCGTCGGCCACGCCTCCATCAGCCTCGCGCGCGCCACCTCGCGCAGGCCCGTCAAGAACCTGCTCGACCTGGGCACCGGCTGCGGCGTGCAGGCGCTGCACGCCAGCAGGCACGCCGAGCGCATCACCGCCACCGACCTGTCCGCCCGCGCCCTCGCGCTCGCCTCCGCCACGTTCCGGATGAACGAGGTCGACGTCCGCCTCGGCCGGGGCGAGTGGTTCGGGCCCGTGCGCGGCCGGAAGTTCGACCAGGTCGTGTGCAACCCGCCGTTCGTGGTCGGGCCGCCGCGCGTGGACTACGTCTACCGCGACTCCGGCCTCGGCGGCGACGACGCCAGCGCGCTGGTCGTGCGGCAGCTGCCCGCGTTCCTGAACGAGGGCGGCACCGGCCAGCTGCTGGCCTCCTGGCTGCACCGCAAGGGCGAGGACTGGGAGGACCGGGTCGCGTCCTGGCTGCCGCGCGGCGGCGTGGACGCCTGGTTCGTGCAGCGGGACGTGGCCGACCCGGCGCTGTACGTGGGCACCTGGCTGCGCGACGCGGGCGTCGACCCGCGCTCGCCGGAGGGCCGCGCGCAGGCCGCCGGGTGGCTGGACTGGTTCGCGGAGAACGACGTGCTCGGCGTCGGCTTCGGGTTCGTGACGCTGCGGCGCACCGACGCGGCCGTGCCCGAGGTGGTGTGCGAGGACCTGCGCCACGCCTACGACGACCCGCTGGGCCCGGAGACCGCCGCCTGGCTGGACCGGGTCGCCTGGTTGCGCGAGAACGGGACCGCCGAACGGCTGCTGGCCACCCGGTTCGCCCTGCCGCCGACGGTGCTGCTGGAGGAGGTCTCCTCGGCGGTGGAGGACGGCTGGGAGTCCGTGGTGCGGCGGCTGCACCGGACCGACGGGCCGGGCTGGCAGCACGAGCTGGACGAGGTCGCGGCGAAGCTGGTGGCCGGGTTCCGGGGCGCCCTGCCGCTGGAGGACCTGCTCGCGCTGCTGGCGTACGCGCACGACCTCCCGCTGGGCCCGCTCACCGAGGCGGCGCTGCCGGTGGTCAGGGACCTGGTGCGGCACGGCATGGTGGCGCCCGCGTGAGGGCCGTCGCCGCGAGGGTGACCTCGGCGAGCGTCGAGGTGGCGGGCGAGGTCGTCGGCGCCATCGACGAGCCGGGGCTGCTGGTGCTGCTCGGCGTGCACGCGGACGACGACGCGGCCAAGGCCGTGCGGATGGCCGCGAAGCTGCACGAGCTCCGGGTGCTGCGCGACGAGCAGTCGTGCGCGACCACCGGGGCGCCCCTGCTGGTGGTCAGCCAGTTCACGCTCTGCGGCGACACGAGGAAGGGTCGGCGGCCGTCCAGGTCGGCCGCCGCCCGGCCCGAGCCCGCCGCCCCGCAGGTGGACGCGGTGGTGCTGGAACTTCGCAAGAAGGGCGCGAGAGTGGAAACCGGGCAGTTCGGCGCGGAGATGTCCGTGCGGAGCGTGAACGACGGTCCGTTCACGGTCCTCGTGGAACTCTGAGACACCCTTCTCAGGCAATCCTCAGGATAGGGCGCGCAACCGCTGTGACCGCAGTGACGTCTTGTCTGTTGAGGAAGCGGGAACCATTTCGAGGGTAGGCGCGTTTCCTCAAGTGTCCAGCCAAACGGCCGTTCGAACGCTGAAAGGCCGGGGCCGCGCAGCGCAGCGCGGGCTCGCGACACGACCGAACGCCAGCCCGCGAGAAGGGGGAGGGATCTCCATGACCGTCCCGAAGGTCCTCGACCGCGAGGTCGGGAACGACACGAGTGCCCCGAGCGTCGACCTCGACCTCGACGCCCAGGGCCCGGCCGCCGACCTGGTCCGGGTCTACTTGAACGGGATCGGCAAGACAGCGCTGCTCACGGCCGCCCAAGAGGTGGAGCTGGCCAAGCGGATCGAGGCGGGCGTCTTCGCGCACCACGAGCTGGAGACGACCACCGCGCTGAACGCGGAGCGCGCGGGCGAGCTGCGCGCGCTGGTCCGCGACGGCCTCCGGGCGAAGAACCACCTGCTGGAGGCGAATCTCCGGTTGGTCGTTTCTCTGGCGAAGCGGTACACCGGTCGTGGAATGCCTCTGCTCGACCTGATCCAGGAGGGCAACCTGGGTCTGATCCGCGCGGTCGAGAAGTTCGACTACACCAAGGGTTTCAAGTTCTCCACGTACGCCACGTGGTGGATTCGCCAGGCGATCACCAGGGGAATGGCGGATCAGGGCCGCACGATCCGCCTTCCGGTCCACTTGGTGGAACAGGTGAACAAGCTGGCGCGGATCAAGCGGGATCTGCACCAGCAACTCGGCCGGGAGGCGACGAACGAGGAACTGGCCGCCGAATCCGGCCTTTCCCCGTCGAAGGTCTCGGACCTGCTCGACCACGCGCGCGACCCGGTGAGCCTGGACATGCCGGTGGGCGCCGAGGAGGACGCGCCGCTCGGCGACTTCATCGAGGACTCGGACGCGACCGACGCCGAGAGCGCCGTGATCTCCGGGCTGCTGCAGGACGACCTGCGCCGCGTGCTGGCCACGCTGGAGCAGCGCGAGCAGGCGGTGATCCGGCTGCGCTACGGCCTGGAGGACGGGCAGCCGCGCACGCTGGACCAGATCGGCAAGCAGTTCGGGCTGTCGCGGGAGCGGGTGCGGCAGATCGAGCGCGAGGTGATGTCCAAGCTGCGCCAGGGGGA
>NZ_JBQGCX010001160.1:0-2775 GCF_052038725.1 Actinosynnema sp. | reverse complement strand
CACCTCGTCCATCCAGGGCGCGCTGTTCTCCGGTCGCAGGGCGGCGCGGGCCGTCCTCGCCGACCTCGGCCTGCGCGAGCGCTCGGACTGACAACCCCGAGGAGACACCACAGTGACCGACCTGTCACGCCGGAACGTGCTGCGCGGAGCCCTCGCCGCGAGCGTCGCCGCACTCGCCGCGGGCACCGCCGTCCGGGCCGCGCACGCGGCCCCCGGCGGTCCCACCGCGCTCGCGGCGGGCCGCAGCGCCCGGCCCGTCGGCCCGGCGGCCACCCACCTGTCCGTCGCCTCGAACGGCGGTCGCTGGCGCACCCGCACCGCGTCCGGCTGGGGCGACTGGCGCGCCCTGGCCTCCTGCCCGGCGGGTCACGAGAACCCGGCGAACGCGCGCGCCCTGCTGCCGCTGGGCCCCGGTGTCGTCGAGTACGAGGTCGACGTCCCGGCGAGCACCTCGGTCGCCGAGCTGAGCACCGCGGGCGCCACCGCCCGCTCGACCGGGGAGGCCAGGATCGCCGGGCTCACCACCGGGAAGCAGTACTTCCCGCGCTCCGCCTGGGGCGCCGACGAGTCGCTGCGCTTCCGCGCGGACGGCTCGGAGTCCTTCCCCGCCGCGTACTTCCCGGTGCAGACCCTGACCGTGCACCACACCGCGCTGCCCGTCGGCGCGGACCCGGCGGCCGACGTCCGGGCGATCTACCGCGACCACGCGGTGAACCAGGACTTCGGCGACATCGGCTACCACCTGCTGATCGACCCCCTGGGCGGCGTCTACGAGGGCCGCTGGTCGGGGACCGACCAGCACCCGGTGTTCGGCGCGCCCCCGCGCGCCAAGCCCGTCGACGGCAAGCCGCGGATGTCCAACGGCGCGCACGTGGGCGGCTACAACGCGGGCAACGTCGGCGTGTGCGTCATGGGCGACTTCACCACCGAGCCGCCGAGCGCGCAGGCGGTCGACTCGCTGGTGACCGTGCTGGCCGCCCTCAGCCAGGCGTGCGGGCTGGACCCGGTGGGGCGCACGGACTACGTGAACCCGATCAGCGGGGCGACCCGGTCCGTGGACACCATCTCCGGGCACCGCGACTGGCTGGCCACGCAGTGCCCCGGCGAGCGGTTCTTCCCGGAGCTGGCCGGAATCCGCGCCGAGGTGGCGAAGCGGGTGGGCGGGCGCTGAAACCCAGGCCCCGCGAGGAATCCCCGCGCGGGGCCCTCGTTAGTCCACAGTGGACTCAGCGTGGCGCGCCGGTGCGGACCGGTTTGCCGTGCCCGACGCACACCAGGTCCGCCCCCACGGCCAGCAGCCTGCGGACGGACTCCTCCAGCCGGACCCGGTCGGTGTTGAACACGCCGGGCCGCAGCGGGCCGCCGACCGACGCCAGCGCGTCGCCGGTGAACAGCACGCCCAGCGCGGGCAGGTGCAGCGCGATGCTGCCGTCCGTGTGGCCGGGGGTCGACAGCACCCGCGCGCCGCCGCCGAACGGCAGCACGTCCCCGTCCGCGACCTCCCCGTCCACCGGGCACGGCGGCGCAGGCGGTGGGGGAGGCGCGATCGCCTCCCACAGCGGCCGGTCCTCGTCGGTCAGCACCGGCGGCGGCGGTTCGACCTCGCCGCGCACCACGGGCGCGTCGGCGGCGTGCGCGAGCACCGGGGCGCCGGTGAGCGCGCGCAGTGCGGCGGCCGAACCGGCGTGGTCGGCGTGGTGGTGCGTGAGCACGATCCGCCGGACCGGACCGAACTCGGCGGCCCAGCGGGCGATCGGCCCGGCGTGCCCGGCGGTCCCGGTGTCGATCACGGTCACGCCGTCGTCGTCGCGGACGAGGTAGCACTGCGCCACGCCGTCCAGGCGCAACCGAAGCAGTCCGGGTAACTCCAAGGTGGCCTCCACCCACCCGACGCTAGGACCGCCCGGTCGCGGCGGGAACCCGTCCGGCTCAGGGCCGAAGCGCCGAATTCGGGTTCGCGCCGAGGGGGACCGCGACCGTGCTAGTGGGGGCCGCTGCCGTGCCGCCGGGCGCCGGGGCCGTGCCGCCGGTCCGCGTTCCCGACCACGCCTCCCACAGCGCCGCGTACCGCCCGCCCGCCGCGAGGAGCGCCGCGTGCGTGCCGCTCTCCACCACCCGACCGGCCTCCAGCACCACCACCCGGTCGGCCTCCGACGCCTGCGTCAACCGGTGCGCCACCAGCAACCCCGTCCGCCCGTCCAGGGCCCGCGCCGCCGCGACCTCCAGCGCCCGCGCGCCCGCGCTGCCCGCCTCGGCCGTGGCCTCGTCCAGCACCGCGACGGGCGGGTCCGCCAGCACCAGCCTGGCCAGCGCGAGCTGCTGCGCCTGCGCCGCCGTCAACCGCCGCCCGCCCTCACCGACCACCGTCTCCAGCCCCTCGGGCAGCGCCCGCGCCCACCGCAGCGCGCCCACCCGCTCCAGCGCCTCCTCCACGTCCGCGGGCGACGCCCCCGGCCGCGCCAGCCGCAGGTCCTCCACCAGCGGCCCGGCGACCACGTGCACCTCCTGCGTGATCAGCGCGACCGACCGCGCCGCCCGCTCCAGCGGCGCCCCGCCGACCAGCACCGTCCCGGACGTCGGCCGGTGCACCCCGGCGATGATCTTCGCCAGCGTGGTCTTGCCCGCCCCGGACGCCCCGACCAGCGCCACCCGCTCACCGGGCCCCACCTCCAGGTCCACCCCGTGCACCACCGGGTGCCCTGCCACGTACTCGTGCCCGACCCCGGCCAACGACACGCCGGCGCCCTCCGGGCCGGTCGGCGCGGTCCCGGCGTT
>NZ_JBQGCX010001159.1:0-1524 GCF_052038725.1 Actinosynnema sp. | reverse complement strand
ACGCGGTGTCCAGGAACCCACCGCCCAGCGCCGACGGCGGGGCGTAGGCGATGGAGTGCAGCACCCCGTCGAGCCGGTCGGCGTGCTCGCCCACCCGGTCGGCCAGGGTCGCCAGGTGCCGCTCGTCGGTGACGTCCAGCTCCAGCACCGGGGCGGGCTCGGGCAGTCTGGCGGCCATCCGCTCGACCAGGCTGAGCCTGCCGTAGCCGGTGAGCACCACCCGCGCGCCCGCCTCCTGGGCGTGCTTGGCGACGTGGAAGGCGATGGACGCGGTGGTGATGACCCCGGTGACCAGCACCGTCTTCCCCTTGAGCACGGTGTCAGCGCTCCAGGGACAGGCCGCCGTCGACCGGCAGCACGACGCCGGTGACGAAGGAGGCCGCGTCGCTCGCCCGAAAGGCGATCGCCGCAGCGGCCTCCTCGGGGGCGCCGAACCTGCGCATGGGCACGTGCGCCGCCGCTTCCACCCTCGCGGTCTCGGGCAGCTCGTCGGTCATGTCGGTGCTGATCCAGCCGGGGGCGACCACGTTGACGGTGATGCCCCTGGATGCCAGTTCCAACGCCGCCGAGCGCGCGAAGCCGATCATCCCGGCCTTGGCGGCGGTGTAGTTGGCCTGGCCGCGCGCGCCGGTGAGCGCCGAGACCGAGGCCACCAGGACGATGCGACCGCCGCGGCGGCGCACCATGCCGCGCACCGCGCGCCTGGCCACCAGGTAGGCGCCGGTGAGGTTGGTGCGCAGCACGTCCTCGAAGTCCTCGGGTCCCATCGTGGCGACCAGGCGGTCCCTGGTGACGCCCGCGTTGGCCACCAGCACCCCGACCGGGCCCAGCTCCCGCTCGACCTCGGTGAAGGCCCGGTCGACCTGCTCGGCGTCGCGGACGTCGCAGCGCACGCCGAACAGCTCGGCGGGCGCCCCGCCACCCCGGTGGGTGACTGCCACCCGCATCCCGGCCTTGGCGAGGGCGGTCGCCGTCGCCAGTCCGATCCCCCGGTTGCCCCCGGTCACCAGTGCTACCCCGGTCATCGCTGCTCCCCCTCGGTGGTCTGCTCGGCCTCGGCCAGGTGGTCGGCGAGCGCGAGCGCGGTCGGGCGCTCGCGCAGCACGGTCGGCGGGATGTGGTGGCCGGTGGTGGCGGCCAGGGTGCGGATGATCGACAGGCTCATCAGCGAGTCGACGCCGAGGGCGAACAGGTTGGCCCTCGGGTTGAGCGCCTCGGGCGTGATGCCCATCGCGCCCGCGATGACGGTCCGGACGTGCTCGCGCAGCAGTTCCCGGTGCTGGACCGGGTCCGGGCGCGGTGCGGCGCGGGTCGGTGCGCCCTCTCCCGCGAGTTCCGCCAGCAACGGGGTGCGCAGCGCGGTGGCGTAGGAGCGGTCGACCTCGCCCCAGTCCGCGTCGACGACCGCGCTCCAGAGGGCGGGCGCGTCCAGCGCCGCGGCGACGGCGCGCCGGGTGGGCATCAGGCGCAGGCCCGAGGCGAGGACGACGTCACCGTGCGGGGTGCCCGCCAGCCCGTCGGCGC
>NZ_JBQGCX010001158.1:0-3752 GCF_052038725.1 Actinosynnema sp. | reverse complement strand
CTACAGCAGGTCCAGCAAGGCGTGCTCGACGCAGCCGACGTCCAGGTCCACACCGCCGGTGTCCTTCGAACCGGGCACCCATGCCGCGCGGACAGCGCGCGGGCCCCTCCATAACGCATAGACCGCGGGGTCGGGCACCTCCTCGACGTCGGCGGCGGGCACGGGGAAGCCACGCTCGTCGCGGAAGACGTAGGCCTCGATCATGCCCTGGTTGATGAGCCGGCGGAACGGCTCCTCCGAGGACACGTGCCCCAGGTCGAAGAGGACCTTGTGCCAGAACCGGGCGTAGAGCAGGTGCAGCACCGCGTGCTCCACCCCGCCGACGTACAGGTCCACGCCGCCGGGGTCGGTGGCGCCCGCCGGCGCGCCCGCGACCGGCGCCGGGCGCGGCCCGACCCAGTAGCGCTCGACCGCCGGGTCGACGATCGCGTCCTCGTTGGCCGGGTCCAGGTAGCGCAGGTGGTACCAGCACGAGCCGGCCCAGTTGGGCATCGTGTTGGTCTCGCGACGGTAGGTCCGCACGCCGCGGCCGTCGCCCAGGTCCAGCTCGACCTCGACCCACTCGGAGGCGCGCGCCAGCGGAGCCTCGGGCGAGCTGTCGGCGTCCATCGGGTCGTAGGTGCGCGGGCTGTAGTCCGGCACGTCCGGCAGCTCGACGGGCAGCATCGAGTCGGGCACGGTGTGCGCGACGCCGTCCTCGTCCCAGACGACCGGGACGGGCTCGCCCCAGTAGCGCTGGCGGCTGAACAGCCAGTCGCGCAGCCGGTAGGTGACGGTCTCCTCACCCAGCCCCTTGGCGACCAGCCAGGCGATGATCCGCTCCTTGGCCTCCGCGACCCCCAGCCCGTCCAGGCTGACCTCGTCGTTGGCCGAGTTGATCGCCGGGCCGTCGCCGGTGAAGGCCTCGTCCTCCGGGTGCCCCTCGGTCGGCTGCACGGTGCGGATGACCGGCAAGCCGTAGGCGACGGCGAAGTCCCAGTCGCGCTGGTCCTGCCCCGGCACGGCCATGATCGCGCCGGTCCCGTAGCCCATCAGCACGTAGTCGGCGACGAACACCGGGATCTGCCGGCCGTCGACCGGGTTGGTCGCGAACGCCCCGGTGAACACGCCCGTCTTGGTCTTGGCGTCGGCCTGACGCTCCACGTCGCTCTTGGTCGAGGCCATCCGCCGGTAGGCGGCCACCGCGGCCCGCGGGTCGGGTGCACCGTCGGTCCAGCGCGGGTCGGTCCCCTCCGGCCAGACCTCCGGGACGACCGCGTCCAGCGCGGGGTGCTCCGGGGCCACGACCATGAACGTCGCGCCGAACAGGGTGTCGGGCCGGGTGGTGAAGACGGCGAGCGGCTCGGTGTCCCCGCCCCCGGCCGCCGGCACCTCGAAGCGCACGGTCGCGCCGGTCGAGCGGCCGATCCAGTTGCGCTGCATCGACCTCACCTTCTCCGGCCAGTCCAGGCGGTCCAGGTCGTCGGTCAGCCGGTCGGCGTAGGCGGTGATCCGCATCATCCACTGGCTCAGGTTGCGCTTGAAGACGGGGAAGTCGCCGCGCTCGGACTTGCCGTCGGCCGTGACCTCCTCGTTGGACAGCACCGTGCCCAGCCCGGGGCACCAGTTGACCGGCGCCGAGGACAGGTAGGCCAGGCGGTAGCCGTCCAGCTCGCGGGCCTGCTCCGTGCGGGACAGCTCGGCCCAGGGACGCCCGTCCTGCGTGGCGCGCTCCCCCGACTCGAGCTGCGCGACCAGGTCCGCGATCGGACGGGCCCGGCCGGTGCCGTCACCGGTGCGCGCGGGCGCGTCCGGGTCGTACCAGGACTCGAAGATCTGGGTGAAGATCCACTGGGTCCAGCGGTAGTAGTCGGGGTCGATCGTGGCGAAGCTGCGGCGCGTCTCGTGCCCCATCCCCAGGCGGCGCAGCTGGGAGCGGTAGACCTCCATGTTGCGCTCGGTGGTGACGCGCGGGTGCTGGCCGGTCTGGACGGCGTACTGCTCCGCCGGCAGCCCGAAGGCGTCGAAGCCCATCGTGTGCAGGACGTTCGCGCCGGTCGTGCGGGCGTAGCGGGCGTGGACGTCGGTCGCGATGAACCCCAGCGGGTGCCCGACGTGCAGCCCGGCGCCGGAGGGGTAGGGGAACATGTCCATGACGAAGCGGTGCCCGCGGGTGAGGCGCGGGTCGTCCGGCTGCGCCCAGGGGCCGGCCGGGTTGGCCGAGGAGAAGGTGCCCTCGGCCTCCCAGCGGTCCTGCCAGCGCGCCTCGATCTCGTTGGCCAGGGCGGCCGTGTAGCGGTGCTCCGGGATCCGCTCGCTCATCAGTCCTCGTCCTTCGTCTCTCGTGCTCGTCGTGCGTGCTGGCTCTGGTGGTCCTGGCTCGGTGCACAAAAAAGCCCCTCGGTCAGAGGGGTTCGCCGCGCTGGTGTGCGTCCGTTCAGCGCGGCCCGGCAAGGAGGAGCACGTGGCAGGTCGTCATGATCCCCCGATGGTAGCGCACAGGGCGCCCACCCCAGGAGGGGTGAGCGCCCTGCGACGGCTCGGCGGGAGCGTGCTCAGGCGCCGATGCCGTTGAGCTTCTTGGCCATGGCCGACTTCTTGTTGGCGGCCTGGTTGGCGTGGATGACGCCCTTGGTGACGGCCTTGTCCAGCTTCTTGGAGGCCACCTTCAGCGCGTCCTGGGCGCTGGCCTGGTCGCCCGACTCCGCGGCGACGCGGAACTTGCGGATCCAGGTGCGCAGCTCGGACTTGTAGGCCCGGTTGCGCTCGGTGCGGATCGCGTTGGTCTTGACGCGCTTGATCTGGGACTTGATGTTTGCCACGAGGTGATGTCTTCCTGGTCAGTCGTTGGTCTGGTGTCGTGAGGGCGACGACCGCGCCTCGGCCGATTGCGGCGTGGGGATGCCCTGGGCGAGGCCGGGGGCGCGGGTGCTGCATGCGCTGCGCGCACGACCGAGCGCGCACGCGATCCATCAATCTACCAGCGCGGGGACCCAGACCCAAAGTCGCCTCACGCCGCCGCCGTGGTGCCCTGGTGCCGCCGCGGTGCCGCCGTGGCTCGGCTCAGTCGTTGCGGGCCCGGCACACCTGCAGGACCGCGCGCTCGACGGCGTACTCCGGGGAGCGGACCGCGGCCTCGGTGCGCACCCCGCCCTTGACGTCGACGTCCGCCTGGGCCACGGCCTGGATGGCGCGGCCTAGCCGCACGCCGTCCCACCCCTGCGCGGCCCGGCGGGCCTGGTCGACCTGCCACGGCGCCATGCCGAGGTCGCGGGCGACCTGGCCGCTGCTGCCCCGGCCGGCCGCCGCGACCTTGCCGACCTGGCGCAGCTGCATCGCCAGGACGGCGACGATCGGCACAGGGTCCAGGCCGCCGAGCATCGCGTGCCGCAGCAGGCGCACCGCGGTCGCCTCGTCGCCGGCCAGGGCCGCCTCGGCGACCTTGAACCCGGTCGTCTCGACCTTCTCCCCGTAGTAGGTGGTGACGTCCTCGACGTCCACGAGCCCCTCGACGTCGCGCACCAGCTGGGCGCAGGCGCCGGCCAGCTCGCGCAGGTCCTTCCCGACGGCGAGGCCGAGCGCGGCCGCGGCCTCCTCGGTCACCTTGCGCCGGGCGGTGCGGAACTCGTCCTTGACGAAGCGGTGCTTGTCGGCCTCGGTCTTGACGGCCTTGGCCTCGACGACGCGGGCGCCGTCCTTGCGCAAGGTGTCCAGGACCCGCTTGCCGCGGTTGCCACTCTTGTGGCGCACGACGAGCGTGACCGCGTCGGCCG
>NZ_JBQGCX010001157.1:0-1613 GCF_052038725.1 Actinosynnema sp. | reverse complement strand
CCGAGGCGGGCGTCGGCGGCGACGCCGTCGGGCTCGGCGGGCAGGTCGACCGGCGCCTCGACGGCGGCGGTCTCGGCCTCGGCGGTGGCGCCGTCGGCCAGCGGCTCCAGGCGCATCAGCGGCGCGCCGGTGGCGACCTGGCTGCCCACGGACACCGGGCGCTCCCGGACCCTGGCGCGGAACGGCGCGCGCAGCACCGTCTCCATCTTCATGCTCTCCAGCACCAGCACGGGCGAGCCCGCGTCCACCTCGTCGCCCACGGCGACCGGGGTGGCCACGACCAGCGCGGGCGCGGGCGAGCGGACGACGCCGCCCTCGTCCAGGCTGATGCGGTGCGCGACGCCGTCGACCTCGACCAGGTGCACGGGGCCGTGGGTGGCGACGACGAGGCGGTGGCGGCGGCCGTTGACGGTGACCTGGCCGCTGTGGTCGTCGAAGCGCTCGCCCTCGACGTCGGCGGTGTGCACGGCGCCGCCGCCGGAGACGCCCACGCGGAAGCGGGAGCGGCCGACGCGGGCCACGGTGACCTGGTAGCTCGCGCCGCGCAGCTTCAGGTTCAGCGGGCGGCCGGTCTCGTGCTGCACCTGGGGACGGCCGCCGTACGCGGTGGCCAGCAGGCCCTGGCGGCTGACCGCCTCCTCCTCCAGGTAGGAGGCGATGGCGGCGGTGGCGAGCGCGACGCCGGAGTGCCTGCGCACGACCAGGCCGCCGTCGGCGCGGACCCGGTCGATCCAGCCGGTGTCGGCGCTGGCGTCGATCACCTCGGGCTGGTCGAGCAGGTCGAGCACGAAGCTCTTGTTGGTGGCGCCGCCCTCGATGACGACGGTGGTCTCGGCCATGGCGCGGCGCAGGCGGCCGAGCGCCTCGGAGCGGTCCCGGCCGTAGGCGATGATCTTGGCGATCATCGAGTCGAAGTCGGCGGGGATGCTGTCGCCCTCGCTGACGCCGGTGTCGACCCGGATGCCGGGGCCGGAGGGCAGCACGAGGCGGGTGATGCGGCCGGGCGAGGGGGCGAAGTCGCGGTCGGGGTCCTCGGCGTTGAGCCGGGCCTCCACGGCGTGGCCGCTCTCCACCGGCTGCGGGCCCTCCAGCCTGCCGCCGGACGCCACGTGCAGCTGCAGCTTGACCAGGTCGGTGCCGGTGGTGATCTCGGTGATGGGGTGCTCGACCTGGAGGCGGGTGTTGACCTCCAGGAACGCGAACAGCTTCTCGCCGGGGTGGTACAGGAACTCGACGGTGCCCGCGCCCCGGTAGTCCACGGCGAGCGCGAGGCGCTCGGCGGACGCCTTGAGCTCGGCGGTCTGCTCGGGGTCCAGGACCGGGGACGCCGACTCCTCGATGATCTTCTGGTTGCGACGCTGGACCGAGCAGTCGCGGACGCCGAGGGCCCAGGCGCCGCCCTGCCCGTCGGCGATCAGCTGCACCTCGACGTGCCGGGCCCCGGTGACCAGGCGCTCCAGGAACACGATGCCGGAGCCGAAGGCGCGCAGGGCCTCCTGGCTGGTGCGCTCGTACGCGTCGGTCAGGTCCTCGGCCGAGTCGACCCGCCGGATGCCCCGGCCGCCGCCACCGGCGGTCGCCTTGAGCATCAGCGGGTAGCCGATCTCGTCGCC
>NZ_JBQGCX010001156.1:0-4018 GCF_052038725.1 Actinosynnema sp. | reverse complement strand
GGTCGACGGTGAGCCTGCCGAAGTAGTGGTTCGACAGCTGGTTGGCCCGGAAGGGCTGCTCGCCCAGCGAGGCCACGGCCTCGCGCCGCTGCTCGGCGGTGAGGTCGGCGAGGTGGCGCGGCGGCAGCCCGCGCTTGGGCGCGTCGAAGACGAGGGGGAGGGCAGTCATAGCCCATCCAGTGTCGCACGACCCGTCGCACTATCGGACGTTGCATCGCGATAGCTTCCGATATATCGTCGATAGCGTCTTACCGATACACACCCGATGAGGAGATC
Organism: Actinosynnema sp.; assembly: GCF_052038725.1. NCBI lineage: Bacteria > Bacillati > Actinomycetota > Actinomycetes > Pseudonocardiales > Pseudonocardiaceae > Actinosynnema > Actinosynnema sp. Next base: position 3,742 of record NZ_JBQGCX010001156.1, on the reverse strand, counting down.
GACATGAGTGCGAACGACGAGCGCTTCGACGGCGGCCACGGGCACGGCGGTCGCGGCGGCCGGGGGCCGGGTCACGGCCGGGGTCGCGGGGAGCACGGGCACGGTGGTCACGGGCCTGGTGATCACGGTCGCGGCGGGCACGGGCACGGCTTCGGTCCCGGTCGCGGCGGCGGGTTCGGCTTCGGGTTCGGCGACTTCGACGCCCACCCCGGAAGGCCGGACCGCGGCGGCCCCGGCTTCGACCCCGGTTTCGGCCCCGGCTTCGACCACGACGAGGACCACGACCGGGGTCGCCCCGGTTTCGGCTTCGGCCCCCGCATGGGCCGGGGCGGGGGCGGGCGCTTCGGCAGGGGCGGCTTCCCAGGGATGCCCGGAATGCCGGGGATGCCCCCCATGCCGCCGATGCCGCCCGGCCCGCCGGACTTCTTCGGCGGTCACCGGCGCGGTGGCAGGCAGCGGCGCGGCAACGTGCGCGCCGCCGTCATCGCCCTGCTGGCCGAGCGGCCCATGCACGGCTACGAGATGATCCAGGAGATCGGCCAGCGCACCGACGGCCTGTGGAGGCCCAGCCCCGGCTCGGTCTACCCGACGCTCCAGCTGCTGGCCGACGAGGGCCTGGTGGTAGCCGCCGAGGAGCAGGGCGGCAAGAAGCTGTTCCAGCTCACCGAGAGCGGCCGGACCGAGGCCGAGTCCGCCGAGGGCGTCCCGCCGTGGGAGCAGGTCACCGACGGCGTCGACCAGGGCGAGGCGCGGCTGCGCGAGGCGGCCAAGCAGATCGGCGCGGCCATGATGCAGATGGTGCACGCGGGCACCGAGGACCAGCAGCGGCGGGCCGCCGAGCTGCTGGACGAGACCCGCCGCAAGCTCTACGCCATCCTCGGCGAGAGCCCGGAAGAGGACTGATCGGACACGGCGGGGGCAGGGCTCACCACGAGCCCGGCCCCCGCCGCCGTCCTGCTCACCGATGCCGGGTCACCGGCGCCGGATCACCAGCGCCGGATCACCAGCGGTCGTGGACCACCGGGCGCACCAGCTCGTCGTACACCGCGCGGACCTCGTCGTGCGAGGACAGCGGCGCGAGGTCGGCCGCGGCGGCGTTCGCGCGGGCCTGCTCGGGGTTGCGCGCGCCGGGGATCACCGTGGTGACCTGCGGCTGGTCCAGGATCCAGCGCAGCGCGAACTGCGCCATGGTCGCGTCCTGCGGCACCAGGGGCCGCAGCCGCTCCACGGCGGCGAGCCCGGTGTCGTAGGGCACGCCGGAGAACGTCTCGCCGACGTCGAACGCCTCGCCCGCCCGGTTGTAGTTCCGGTGGTCGTCGGCGCCGAACGAGGTGTCGGCGGTGTACCGCCCGGACAGCAGGCCCGACGCCAGCGGCACGCGGGCGATGATCGCGACCCCGGCCTCGGCGGCGGCGGGCAGCACGCGCTCCAGCGGCTTGTGCCGCAGCGCGTTCAGGATGATCTGGACGCTGGCCACGCCGGGCCGCGCGATCGCGGTCAGCGCCTCCTGCACGGTCTCGACGCTGACGCCGTACGCGCCGATCCGCCCGGACTCGACCATCGAGTCGAGCGCGTCGAACACCTCGTCGGTCGAGTAGACCGGCGTGGGCGGGCAGTGCAGCTGCACCAGGTCGATCGTGTCGACGCCGAGGTTGCGGCGCGAACGGTCGTTCCAGGCCAGGAAGTTCTCCCCGGTGTAGTTCTCCGGGACCTGGTCGACCCGGCGGCCCATCTTGGTGGCGACGGTGACGCCCTCGCCGCCGCGCTCCTTCAGGAACCGGCCGACCAGGCTCTCGCTGCGACCGTCGCCGTAGACGTCGGCGGTGTCGAAGAAGTTCACCCCGGCGTCGGCGGCGGCGTGCAGCACGGCCAGCGCGTCCGCCTCGTCGACCTGGCCCCAGTCGGCGCCGAGCTGCCAGCAGCCCAGCCCGACGACCCCGAACGAGCGTCCCAACCTGCGTGCTTCTCGGTTCTCCACCCGGCCGATTTTAGGGAAGGAGCAGCCCGGACGGCTTGGTGCGGGTGTGCAGCCGGTAGCCGACGGGCAGTTCGAGGCCCGGCGTGGCGGCGATGGCCCGCTCGGCGACGGCGGCGGAGAACTCGATGCGCAGCACCGCCTCCAGGTCCGCGCGCCGCTCGAACCGCCACAGCGCGGTGACCCGGCGCAGCGCGAACCCCTGCTCCTCGAAGAAGGCCCGCACCCGCTCCGGCCGGTAGCCGGGCTCGTCGGAGCACAGCCACGGCCCGTACGGCTCGGCCTCGCCGTCCAGGTCGACCACGGCCAGCGCGCCGCCGGGCCGCAGCACCCGGTCGGCCTCGGCGAGACCGGGTTCGCAGCCGGGGCCGAAGAAGTAGGCGGTGCGGGCGTGCACGAGGTCGGCGGACGCGTCGGGCAGCGGCAGCCGCTGCGCCGGACCGCGCGCCACGGACACCCCGTCGAGCCCGGCGACCCGCGCGCGGGCCCGCTCGACCAGCGGCGGGTGCGGCTCGACGCCGACCACCGACGCCGCGTCGACCGCGAACCGGGGGAGGTGGAACCCGTCGCCGCACCCGACGTCGACGACGTCCTTGCCGCCCCAGTCGAACGCCTCGCGCAGCGCGGTCCACAGCGCCCCGTCGGCGTCCTGCGCGCGGTTCTCGACCTCGTACACGGCGGGCCAGTGCCAGATGTTCGGGCTCGGCACGACCTCCCCCGCAGGCCGGACCGCCGCCAGAGCCGCGCGCACGAATCCCTTCACGTGAAGAATGTAGAGCCGTAGCGTTGCCCGGACCTAGGGGAGGTTCGCCGTGGCCATCGTCCCGAATTCACCCGCGCTAGCGGAACTGCTGCCCGGTGCGCCCGTGTGGGTGCAACTGCCGGTGTCGGACCCGGAAGCGACGCGGGACTTCTACACCGGCCTGTTCGGCTGGGACTACGTCGAGGACGGGGCGGGAGGAGTCGCGCTGATCGGGGAGCTGCCGGTCGCCGGGTTCTGGCCCGCCGACGAGCACGGGGCTTGGACCGTCTACCTGAGCACGCCGCACGCCCGCGCCACCGCGGAGAAGGCGCAGGCGCTCGGCGGCCTGGTGGTCAGGGAGGCGACCGAGACCAGCACGCTGATCGCCGACCCGACCGGCGCCGTGGTCGGGTTCCGCAAGGTGCCCGAGGACTGGCTGTTCGGCACCAGCGGGCACGGCATGTACGCGTGGGCCGAGCTGAACACCCGCGACGGCGAGGTGGCGGACGGGTTCTTCCGCGAGCTGTGCGGGTACGAGGTGACCCAGATCGGCGACGGGCTGACCCTGGACTACTCGCTGTGGTCCACCGAGGGGAAGACCCTGCTGGGCAGGCAGCGGATGGGGAGCGCGTTCCCGCTGAGCACGCCCGCGCACTGGTCGGTGCACTTCACCGCGTCGCCCGAGGTGGGCGCGGACTCGGTGGCGGCGCGGGTGCTGGAGCTGGGCGGGAGCGTGTCGGTGGAGCCGTACGACTCGCCGCAGGGCCGCGTCACGGTGGTGGCCGACCACGCGGGCTCGGTGTTCACCGTGATCGACCCGTCCCGCGCGACCCCGCTCGCCGACGGCGACTCGGGGGCCGAGGTGGACGACCCGTACGACGACTGAGGGTCCCCGGAAAACGACCGAGGCCGGGGAGCATCGCACCCCGGCCTTGAGTCGTGCGCTCGATCCGCCCGTCAGGGCACGAACAGCTGCAGCATCATCCAGCCCGCCACCGCCGAGGGCAGCAGCGAGTCCATGCGGT
>NZ_JBQGCX010001155.1:0-2076 GCF_052038725.1 Actinosynnema sp. | reverse complement strand
GGGGTGGCCGTTGGGGCCGGGGCCGGGGTGGTGGCGGCGGCCGGGGGTGGTGGTTTTCGGGTGTGGGTGGTTGGGGTGGGAAGGAGGTGGGGTTAGCGGAAGAGGGTGCTGTAGGCGTTCAGGGCGGGCTGGCCGCCCAGGTGGGCGTAGAGGACGGTGGAGTCCTTGGGGATTTCAGCGGTGGTGACCAGTTCGATCAGGCCCGCCAGGGACTTGCCCTCGTACACCGGGTCGGTGATCATGCCTTCCAGGCGTGCGCCCAGCTTCATGGCCTCGGTGGTGGACTCGCCCGGCACGCCGTAGATGCCCTCGTGGAAGCGCTCGTCGAGGATGACCTCGTCGTCCGCCACCTCCTTGCCCAGCAGGGACGCGGTGTTCTTCGCGATCCTGGTGACCTGGGCCTTGGTCTCCTCGGGCTTGGCTGAGCCGTCGATGCCGATGATCCGCCTTCCGGTGCCCGCCCAGCCCGCGACCATGCCCGCCTGGGTGCTGCCGGTGACGGAGCAGACGACGATCGTGTCGAAGTGGACGCCCAACTCCTTCTCCTGGCGGTCCACCTCGGCCGCCCAGCCTGCGAAGCCCAGGCCGCCCAGCGGGTGGTCCGAGGCGCCTGCGGGGATGGCGTAGGGCTTGCCGCCGCGTGCGCGCACGTCGTCGACGGCCTGCTCCCACGCGGGCTTCACGCCGATTCCGAAGCCCGCCTCGACCAGGCGGACGTCGGCGCCCATGAGCCTGCTGAGCAAGATGTTGCCGACCCGGTCGTACACCGCGTCCGGCCAGTCGACCCAGCTCTCCTGCACCAGGACGCACTGCAGCCCGGCGCGTGCGGCGGCTGCGGCCACCTGGCGGGTGTGGTTGGACTGCACGCCGCCGATCGAGACGAGGGTGTCGCAGCCCTGCGCCAAGGCGTCGGCGACCAGGTACTCCAGCTTCCTGGTCTTGTTGCCGCCGTAGGCGAGGCCGGAGTTGCAGTCCTCGCGCTTGGCCCACACCCGCGCGCCGCCCAGGTGCGCGGTCAGGCGCTCCAGCGGGTGGACCGGCGACGGGCCGAAGGTCAGCGGGAAGCGGCTGAAGTCGTCCAGTGCCACGTCAGTCCTCCTCAAGCAGGTCCGCCAGCGTCGCCCAGTTGCGCTCGACCAGCACGGCGGCGAGGTCGGCGTCCGGGGCCGCGCAGGCGGCGATGATCTCGTCGTGCATCGCCACGGAGTGACGACCGGGCGGGGTGCCGAACCGCAGCCGCTCCAGGCGGCGCACCAGCGGGGTGTAGCGCTCGATCGTGGCGACGACGGCGAAGTTGCCGCTGCGCCGCACCGCGACGTCGTGGAACTCGTCGTCGGCCGCCAGCGCGGCGGCCACGTCCCGGTCGACCAGCGCCGACGCGAAACGCGCGTTCGCCGCGCGCATCGCGTCGAGATCACCCGCGTCCATGAGCGGGACGGCCAGGCGGGCCGCGAGGGCGTGCATGGCCTGGACGACGGCGTGCGCGTCCCGGACCGCCGACGTGCTCAGCTCGGTGACCCGCGTGTAGCTGTGCGGCTTCGACTCGACCAGGCCCTCGTCGGTCAACCGCGCCAACGCCTCCCGCACCGGAGTCCGCGACAACCCGAGCCGTTCGGCCAGCTCGACGTCGCGGATCGGCGCGCCGGGGGCCAGATCGCCGACCATGATCGCTTCACGGATCGCCGACAACGCCTGGTCCCGGTAGAGGGCGCGGCCAATATATTGCATATCGGCACTATAGGGACTGAGGAGCGCGAGCGGTAGGGAGCGGGGAACGCGAGTGGCGGGGAGCGCGGCCCGTGGGCGCGAGGGAATGCGGCACGCGAGCGGCAGGACGTGCAGCACGCGGGCGCGAGGGAGCGCGGCACGCGAGCGGCAGGAAGTGCAGCACGCGGGCGGTAGAGAGTGCGGGGGCGAGCGGCAGGAAGTGCGGCAGAGAGTGCGGCACGCGGGCGGCGCGGGGAGCGCAGCGATGTGGGCGGCGGGAGTGCGACCACGTGACGAGACGTGGGGCCACGTGGCGGGGCGCGCGGCCGGGGTGGGCCGCGGTGGAGGTGGACCGCGGTGGGGGTGGAC
>NZ_JBQGCX010001154.1:0-5141 GCF_052038725.1 Actinosynnema sp. | reverse complement strand
CGGGCTCGTCGCGCAGCACGGCGGGCGACTCGGGCCTCCAGTCGGCGTCGAGCAGCCCCAGCTCGCACTTCTGGGTGAGCACCCGCGTCACGGCGGTGTCGACGTGCTCCACGGGCACCTCGCCCGCGCGCACCAGGGCGGCCAGCGGCTCGCCGTAGCAGCGCACGCTCGGCAGCTCCACGTCCACGCCCGCCGCCAGCGCCAGGGCGGCGGCGGCCCCCGGCGAGTCCGCGACGCCGTGCGCGGTCTCCAGGAACGACACGCCGAAGTAGTCGGCCACCACCGTCCCGGTGAACCCCCACCGCTCCCGCAGCAGCCCGGTCAGCAGCGCCCGGTCCGAGGCGGGCGGCACCCCGTCCACGTCGGCGTAGGAGTGCATGACCGAGCGCGCCCCGCCCTCGCGCAGCGCCATCTCGAACGGCACGAGCACCACGTCGGCGAACTCGCGCGCCCCGATCGCCACCGGCGCGTGGTTGCGCCCGCCGCGCGAGGCCGAGTAGCCGGCGAAGTGCTTGAGCGTGGCCACGACGCCGGTCGACTCCAGGCCGCGCACGTAGGCGGCGCCGATCAGGCCGACCAGGTACGGGTCCTCGCCGATGGTCTCCTCGACCCGGCCCCACCGGTAGTCGCGGGTCACGTCGAGCACGGGCGCGAGGCCCTGGTGCACGCCGACGTCGCGCAGCTGCCCGCCGATGCCCTCGGCCATGGCCCGCACCGAGTCAGGGTCGAAGCTCGCGCCCCAGGCCAGCGGCACCGGGAACACGGTGGCCTGCCAGGCGGTGAACCCGGCCAGGCACTCCTCGTGCGCCATGGCGGGCACGCCGAAGCGGCTGCCCGCGACGAGCCTGCGCTGGGTCTCGGCCAGCGACCGCGCGCCGAGCAGCGGGTCGACCGGTCCGGTGCCGAAGACGCGGGTGAGCTGGCCGAGGCCCGGCTTGGTCAGCTCGTCCCACGGCGGCAGCGGCTCGGCGAAGTCGTGCTGCGCCGGGGCGACCTCGGCCCCGTCGCTCGACGCGCCCACCCACACCCCCACCAGCTGCGCGAGCTTCTCCTCCCGGGTCAGCTCGGCCAGCAGCGCGGCGACCCGCTCGGCGACCGGCCGGGCTGGGTCCGCCCAGGTGTTCACGTGCACCGCTTCTCCTCCACCCGCCCGCGTGGTCGCGGGCTGTCGTTCACCGGCGCGCCCCGGTCGAGGCGCGGACGACGAGTTCGGTGGCCAGCTCGACCCGCTGGGCGCCCAGGGGGCGGCCCGCGACCAGGTCGGCGAGCATCCGGCCCGCGTGCCTGCCCATCTCGGCCAGCGGCTGGCGCACCGTGGTGAGCGCGGGCGACGACCACACCGCGACGGGCAGGTCGTCGAAGCCGACGACGCTCAGCGCCTCCGGGACCGGCAGGCCCGCCACGCGGGCGGCCTCGATGACGCCGAGCGCCTGCTCGTCGTTGCCCGCGAACACGGCGGTGGGCGGGTCGGGCAGGGCGAGCAGCTCGGTGGCGGCGCGCAGGCCGCCGCCGTGCCGGAAGTCGCCGTGCCTGACCAGGGCGGGGTCGACGCCGATGCCCGCGCGGTCGAGGGCGGCGCGGTAGCCGTCGACGCGGGCGCGGCTGCACAGCAGTCCGGGCGGCCCGCCGATGGCGGCGATGCGGCGGTGGCCCAGTTCGAGGAGGTGCTCGGTGGCGGCGAGGCCGCCCGCCCAGTTGGCGGCTCCGACGCTGGGCACGTCGGGCGGGGGCAGGTCGACCGGGTCGATGACGACGACGGGGACGCGGGAGGCGGCGAGCAGGCGGCGGTCGGCCTGGGTGAGGCGGGAGGTGACGACGAGCGCGCCCGCGCGGCGGGCCTCGACCAGGCGGGCGGCCCAGCTCTCGCGGGGCGCGCCGGACTGGCCCGCGCCCAGGGGACCTGCGCCCGACTGACCGGCGCCTGCCCCGCCCCCGGCCCCGGCTCCGGACAGCCCGGTGGAGGAGACCACGACGTGCAGCCCGGAGTCGACCACGCCCCGGATGACCTCGACCGCCCACGGGCTCTCCAGCGCGGTGAACACCAGGTCCACCAGCGCCCCCGAGGCGGCGCGCCGGGCGCCGACGGGGACGTAGTCGTACTCGTCGAGCAGCCTGCGCACGCGCGCCCTGGTCTCGGCGCCGACGTCGTCCTTGCCGTTCAGCACCTTGGAGACCGTCGGCAGGGACACCCCGGCGGCTGCGGCGATGGTGGCCAGTGTGGCTCGACGCATGTGACCGATAGTATCGAAACCATCTCGAAACACAAGGGCAGGCATTTGACCTGTTCAGCACGCCATTGACCACGGCTTTTGCCTGCTTGACACCGGGAAGCAACAACCCTAGTGTCCTTCGCCAACGAATGTTTCGGACGGACCTCCCCACCGAGCAGGGCCGACACTTTTTGCGGGTTCACCGATTTTTTCGACCGTCCCCGCAGGACTGCCGCCGGGAGTCCGCGAACCGGGGAAACCACCCGTGACCTGCCGTAGACTGCGGCCATGCCGACCAAAGCCGAGTCGTCGTCCTCGGGCAGCACCGCTTCGGGCATGGTGACGATCGCGGACATCGCCGCCGAGGCCGGCGTGTCGGTCCCGACAGTTTCAAAGGTGATGAACGGCCGCGCCGACGTCGCCGCCACCACCCGCGAGCGGGTCGAGGAGATCATCCGCAGGCACGGCTACCAGCGGCGCGCCGACGAGCGCTCCCGGCGGTCCAACCTGGTGGAGCTGATGTTCCACGAGCTGGAGAGCGCCTGGGCGCTGGAGATCATCCGGGGCGCGGAGCAGGTCGCCTCCGACAGCGGGCTCGCGCTCGTGCTGTCCGAGTCGCAGGGCCGCCCCACCCCCGGCCACGGCTGGCTGGAGGGCGTCATCGCGCGCCGCCCGCTCGCGGTGATCAGCGTCTTCTCCGACCTGACCGGCCAGCAGCTGGCCAAGCTGCGCGCCAGGGACATCCCGGTCGTGGTGGTCGACCCGATCGGCGAGCCGGACCTGGACACGCCGTCGATCGGCGCGACCAACTGGAACGGCGGCCTCACCGCCACCCGGCACCTGATCGAGCTCGGCCACCGCCGCATCGCCATGATCGGTGGCCCCGAGCGGGTGCTGTGCAGCCGCGCCCGCGTCGACGGCTACCGCGCCGCCCTGGAGACCGCGGGCCTGCGGGTGGACCCCGAGCTGATCCGGTACGGCGACTTCCACGTCGAGTCCGGCCGCGCCCAGTTCGCGCCGCTGCTGGAGCTGCCCGACCCGCCCACGGCCGTGTTCGCGGGCAGCGACCTGCAGGCGCTGGGCGTCTACGAGGCCGCCCGCGCCGCCGGGCTCAGGATCCCCGACGACCTGAGCGTCGTCGGGTTCGACGACCTGCCGGTCGCCCAGTGGGTGGGCCCGCCGCTGACCACTGTCCGCCAGCCCTTGCAGGACATGGCCGCGGCGGGCACCCGTCTCGCCATCACGCTGGCAAGGGGTGACGAGCCCGAACACCGCCGAATCGAGCTCGCCACGTCCCTCGTCGTGCGGCAGAGCACCGCACGGCCGCGCTAGGCGGGACGCCTCATCCGTGGTGGTGGCCCTCGGGCCGCGAGTACACGCAGCCCTCGACGTCCGCGGGCAGCACGTGCCCGAGGTCCTGGCCCTCCACCGGACCGCACCTAAGGTGGTGCAGCCCCAACGACTCCAACCCCAGCGTCCCGCTGAGGGCGAAGCCGTTGCCGAAGCCGAAATCCGGGTCCCCGGAGACCTTCTCCTCCTCCACCGCCCGCTGCCACGCGCGCTGGAAGTCGGCCATCCGCTCCCGGTGGAACACCACGAGACCGAGCCGCTCGTACGGCTCGACCGCGCAGGTCCCCCACTCCGCCACGAAGGGCGCGTACAGGTCGGCCCGCAGCGGGCCGACGAACTCCGCGAACTCGGCGATCGTGCGCGCCTCCGGGGCCTCGCACTCCCCGGTGCGCTCGCGCACCCAGTCGGCGACCTCGGTCGTGCTGGTCAGCTGCGGGCCCAGCGACCCGGTGCCCAGCACCGGCGAGTCCGACGGCGCGGTGCACGCCGTCGTCCCCACCAGTGCCGAGCCCGCGATCGCCGCGCCCACGAGCGTCACGCCGAGGCGCACGTCGCGCCGCCGAGGGTGAACGCGGCGGGCTTGGCCGGGTTGCCGCCGGCCGTGCCGTTGAAGCCGAAGCTCACCGTGGCGCCGGGGGCGATGCTGGAGTTCCAGCTCACGCCCTTGGCGGTGGCCTTCCCACCGGACACGACGACCTCCGCGGACCAGGCCGAGGTGATCGACTCGCCCGAGGGCACGTCCCAGGCCAGCTGCCAGGCGCTCACCGCGGAGGCGCCGGTGTTCTTGACCGCGACGTTCGCGGTGAAGCCGCCGGACCACACGCTGGGGGTGGTGTAGGTGACCGAGCAGGTTCCACCCGGCGTGCCGCCGCCACCGGTGGTGGTGACGCTGACCGCCGACGACGGGGGCGAGGTGTTGCCCGCCGCGTCGCGGGCGACCACGTAGAACTCGTACGCGGTGCTCGCGGTCAGGCCGGTGACGGTCGCCGAGGTGGTCGTGGTGGTGGCCACGAGCGCGTCGTTGGCGCCCGCCTCGCGGTACACCTGGTAGCCGGTGACGCCGGTGTTGTCGGTGGCCGCGCCCCAGCTCAGCGCGACCGAGCTGCTGGTCGCGGTGGCCGTGGGCGTTCCGGGCGCGGTGGGCGCCTGGGTGTCACCGCTGCTGCCGCCGCCGCTGAACACCACGTCGGAGCAGCTGTAGAACGCCTCGGGGCTGTCCGTGCGCTGCCAGATCGAGTAGATGATGTGGCGGCCGGTCTTGTTCGGCAGGGTCGCGTTCCACGCGTACTCGCCGTTGGCGAGCGGCGGGTTCAGGACCGAGTCGAACGGGGCGGGCTCCAGGTCGGACCACTTCAGCGGCTTCGTGACGTCGAAGCCGTCCTTGGTGACGTACTGGTCCCAGGTGCCGGGGTGCGGGGCCCACGCGTTGTAGCGGAAGGTGATGGGCGCGCCCGCGCGCAGGTTCGTGACGGGCCAGTCCGCGCGGGGCAGGTTGTAGGCGTCGTACTTGGCGGTGGGGCCGCACAGGTCGCCGTCGGCGATGATCTCGCGGTGCTTGCCGCCCGCCTGGCTGATGAGGTT
>NZ_JBQGCX010001153.1:0-1588 GCF_052038725.1 Actinosynnema sp. | reverse complement strand
GTAGCCGTAGGAGTGGGTGCGGCCCGCGTAGTCGGTCTGCGCCCGCACGCGGCCGAGCTGGTCGCGCAGGAAGGTCCAGGTGCGGCCGTGGGCGTTGGTCACCGAGGTCAGGCGCAGCTCGGTGTCGTAGCCGTACGCCGTGCGCGCGCCGGACGGGTCGGTGACCGCCGTCAGCAGGTCGAACGGCCCGTGCTCGCGGCGGGTGGCGCGGCCGAGCTCGTCGACGTGCTCGACCTCGTTGCCCTCCCCGTCGTAGCGCCAGGAGGCGCGCTCCCCGCCCGGCCCGACCCGCGAGGCGGGGCGGCCCTCGACGGTCCACCCGAGCGCGACCCGCCCGCCCGCGCCGGGCGCGGTCCTGGGCCTGCCGACCTGGTCGCGCGCCACGCCCTCGGGCGCGGGCTCGCCGACCGGGCCGCCCGCGGCCGAGATCGGCGTGGCCACGCCGACCGGGGTGGTGCGCGGGTCCGGCGCGCCGTCCTCGGAGGTGCGGCGCCAGGTGCGCTCCGCGCCGTGGACGGTGACCGTGGCGGCGGCGCCCACCTCGCCCTGGAACAGCAGGGTGGAGCCGTCGGGCCTGCGCACCTCGGTGAGCGCGCCGTCCTCGTCGTAGCCGTAGCCGGTGGTGCGGCCCAGCGGGTCGGTGCGGGAGAGCAGCCGGTCGTGGCGGTCCCACTCGGACAGCGTCACACCGCCCAGCGGGTCGACCTCGCGCACGACCTGGCGCGCGCCGTTGAGGTGGAACTCGGTGACGTTGCCGAGCGAGTCGGTGTGCCGCGTGACGTGGTCGCCGTACTCGAAGGCGCCGTTGAGGAAACCGCCGTCGCCGGTGGTGCGCGCGCACCGGCCGAGCTCGTCGTAGGCGTACCGGTAGCGGACGTCGTTGCGGTCCTGCCAGGAGGTGAGGCGACCGGCCCCGTCGTGCTCGAACCGCCGCGACCGGCCGGAGGAGTTGGTCACCGCGACCAGGTGCCCCTCGGGTCCGTAGTCGAAGCGCAGCACCGGGACGTCGGGCTGGCCGTCGCCGGGCACGGCGATCTCGACCACGCGGCCCCGCAGGGCGCGCAGCGCGACGCGCACCCCGTCGTCCCGGCGCAGCAGGCTCGGCGCGCCGGAGTCGTCGTAGAACACCTCGACGCGCTGCTCGCCCTCGAAGGCGCGCAGCGGGATCACGCGGCCGGCGCCGGAGAACTCGAGCACGGCGTCGTCGGTGACGAGGGTGTACGCGTCGCCGTCGCGGGTGAGCGGCCAGCGCGCGCCCTCCAGGGGCAGCTGCGGGCCGTCGCCGCGCGGGTAGACCAGGATCGTGCCGTCGGGCGGGAAGTAGCAGACGTGCTCGTCGTCCACCTCCAGCCTCTGGTCCACTGTGGACGACCAGGAGACGCCGAACCAGTGGCCCGCGCGGTAGCTCGACACGTGGGTGCGGGTGAGCGCGAGCGCGCCGAGCCGGAGGTCGTGCTGCTCCAGGACGACCTCGCCGCTGGCGACGTCGACCGGGTCGCTCTTGCAGGTGCGGTCGTCGGGCCTCTGCGAGGTGTCGCGCGGGTTGTCGGGCTTGTTCGGGTTGCCCCTGGTGGAGGAGGGGCCGGTG
>NZ_JBQGCX010001152.1:0-2170 GCF_052038725.1 Actinosynnema sp. | reverse complement strand
GTCCGAGCCGCCCCAGCCCGAGCCTGTTGCGCCCGAACCGGCGGACGTCCCCGTGGAGACGCCCGCCTCGGTCGAGCGGGCGGTGGTCCTGCGGGGCGGGGAGGGCGGGGCCTGACCCGGACCGCCGTCAGCCGCGCAGCCCGTCCGCCACCTCGTGCACCCGCGCGCGGTCGGCGGGCGGGCCGAGCACGGCGAGCACCAGGTCCGTGGCCCCGGCGTCGCGCAGGCGGGTGAGCTGGGCGAGGACCTGCTCCACGCTGCCGACCACCGCCGTGTCCCCCACCCCCGCCAGCCCGCCCCGGTCGAGCAGCGCCCGGTAGGCGGGCATCCGCGACGCCGCCCCGAACGCCTCCTCCACCTGGGCGCGCGCCGCGTCCGGGTCGTCGGTGAGCACCACCATCGCGCTCACCACGATCCGCGCGCCCTCCCCCAGCGCGGGCGCCAGGTGCCGCTCGACCAGCTCGGGCGTGCACCAGGTGGCGAGGACGCCGTCCGCCAGGTCCCGCGCCACCCGCAGCATCCTCGGCCCCAGCGCGGACAGCAGCACCGGCGGTGGCGCGACGGGCTGGTCGAGCCGGATGTCGACGGTGAAGTGCTCGCCCGCGTGCCGCACGTGCTCGCCGCGCAGCAGGGGACGCAGGACCTCCAGGTACTCGCGGGTGTGCGCGGCGGGCGAGGTGTAGGGCAGGCCGAGCTGGTCGGTGACGTGCCAGGCGTGGCTCGGGCCGATGCCGAGGGTGAGCCTGCCGCCGACCAGGGCCTGAGTGGTGAGCGCCTGGGTGGCCAGGGCCACCGGGTGCCGGGGGTAGGTGGGCACGATCGCGGTGCCCAGCTCCAGCTCGCCGGGGCCGTGGGCGGCGAGCAGGGCCAGCGGGTCCCAGCCGCCGGGCATCTGGTTGGTCCAGGCGCTGTCCACGGGCAGGTCCTCGGGGCGGTCGCCGGGAGCGGGCGGTCCGGCTTGGTGGGTACCGATCCTCATGCCGCCAAGCCCACCGCGCCCGCGCGCGCCGAACCAGACCCGATCGGCACGCGCAGCGATCACCGAAGATGATCGACGCTGGTGGGGGCGCTAGCAGAGGTGCTTGGACTTGAGCACGCGGCGCAGCGAGCGGTCCACCCGCTCCGCGCTCAGCTCGCCGCTCGCGACGGCGGCCTGCAACCGGTCGAGCACCTCGCCGACCCGGCCGCCGGACGACCACAGCGCCACGTCCGCGCCCGCGACCAGCGCGCGCAGCACCGCGTCGGGCAGGTCGGCCAGGTCGGTCACCGCGCGCATCGCGCCCAGGTCGTCGGTCATGACCAGGCCGTCGAAGGCGAACTCGCCGCGCAGCAGCTCGTACGCGGCCGGGCTCAGGCTCGCGGGCAGGCCGCCGGTCAGGTCGGGGACGGCGATGTGGCCGACCATGACCTGCACGTCCTCGCCGAACCGGGCCAGCTCCCGGTAGGGCGCGAGGTCGTGGGCGCGCAGCTGGGCGAGCGGGGGCGCGGTGACCGAGCCGAGGTGCGAGTCGCCGGAGGTGTTGCCGTGGCCGGGGAAGTGCTTGACCACCGGGACGACCCCGGCCTGGCGCAGGCCCTCGGCGAACGCCTCGGCGTAGGAGACGGCGGTGGCCGGGTCGGCGCTGAACGAGCGGTCGCCGATCACGGTGTTCGCGGCCTGGGCGGTCAGGTCGAGCACGGGGGCGAGGTCGGTGTTGACGCCGCGCGCCCGCATCGCCGCGCCGCGCTCGCGGGCCAGCTCGCGGACCTGCTCGGTGGACAGGGTGCTGGTCATGGTGCGGGCGCTGGGGATGTCGCCGTCGAGCGCGTCGATCCGCTGCACCCGGCCGCCCTCGTCGTCCACCGAGACGGTGAGCGGCAGCGTGGAGGCGGCGTGCACGGCGGCCAGCGCGTCCCCCGACAGCAGGCCGACGTCGTCGCCGCCGACGAAGATGCCGCCGACCTGCTCGGACCCGACGATGGACAGCGCGTCCTGCGGGCCGCGCGGGTTGACGCCGACCTGGAGCAGCTGGGCGAGCCCGGCGCGCGGGGTCAGCCCGGCCAGGACGGGGGCGCACGGGTCGGGCGGCGGGGTGGAGGTCGTGGTCGTGGTGGTCGTCGTGCCGGTCTCGGCGGGGCCGTCCTCGGGGACGGCGGAACCGGTGACGCTGGTGTCCCGGTTGAGCGCGAC
>NZ_JBQGCX010001151.1:0-5073 GCF_052038725.1 Actinosynnema sp. | reverse complement strand
CCGCCCCCGGCCGAGGTGTCGACGGGTGCGACCACCGGTCAGCCCACCGCCTGGGCCCAGGTGGCGGCGAGCGCCTGCTTGGCCTTGTCGGCCTGCGCCTGGGTCTGGTAGACGGACTTGTCGCCGGTGGCGGGCAGCGCGGCGGCGGCCGAGGTGTCGACGGTGCCCGCCGCGGTCATGGCCTCCATGCGGACCGGGCGGGACATGCCCTTGAGGTAGATGTTCTGGCCCTCGTCGGAGAGCACGAACTCCTGCCACAGCCGCGCGGCGGCCGGGTGCGGGGCGTCGACGTTGATGGCCTGGTTGTAGTAGGCGCCGACCTGCGCGTCCTGCGGCACGACGGTCTTCCAGTCGAGCTTGCCCGCGAGCTTCGCGGTCTGCGCGGCGTTGGTGTAGTCCCAGTCGATCACGACGGGGGTCTGGCCGGACTCGATGGTCGCCGGGGTCGGGTCGACCGGCAGGAAGTTGCCCGCGGCCTTGAGCTGCTTGAAGAACTCGACGCCGGGCGCGATGTCGTCGGCGGAGCCGCCGTTGCCGAGCGAGGCCATCAGCACGCCGGAGAACGCGGCGCCCGCCTGCGTCGGGTCGCCGTTGAGCGCGACCTTGCCCTTGTACTCGGGCTTCAGGAGGTCCTTGACGCTGGTGGGCGCGGGGACCTTGGAGGCGTCGTAGCCGATGGACATGAAGCCGCCGTAGTCGGCGAAGTGGCGGCCGTCGGCGTCCTTGAGCTCTGCGGGGATGTCGTCCCAGGTGGCGACCTTGTAGGGCGCGAACTTGTCGGCGTTGGCGATCGCGACGTTCAGGCCGAGGTCGAACACGTCGGGCGCGCGGTCGCTGCCCTTGAGCCGCTCGGCGGCGTTGATCTCGTCCTGCGAGGAGGCGTCGGGCTGGTCGGACTTGACCTCGATGCCGTACTTGTCGCCGAACGCCTTGATCATCTCGCCGTAGTTGGCCCAGTCCGGGGGCAGCGCGATGACGTTCAGCGCGCCCTCCTTCTTGGCCTCCTCCACGAGCTTGTCCATCCCACCGAGGTCGGCGGCGGACTTCGCCGAGGCGGCGGAGCCGCCGGACGCGGCGTTCCCGCCGTCCTTCGCGGGCGGGGCGCCGCAGGCGGTGACGAGCGCCAGCGCGACGGCGCCCGCGCCGACCGCACGGAGAGCACGGTTGTGGATCACTGGGAGGACCTTCCTCGTGGACGGGCTTTCCGGGCAAGCGGAGCACCGGACGGGGGAAGGCTTCAGAACTCTCGGTAGTGGTGTCAAGGAAGGTGACGGGACTGAGACCCTGCCGACGTGAATGGAGAATTCCCAGTGCAGCAAGGGTTTCCAGTCGGTGAACGGGAGCCTCCGGACGGGGGATCGCGGTTACGACGAGTGACGCTCCGTGCTGCTCCGCACCGCTCCGGGGTCCGGACGCCCGAACCCCGGCCCGCCCCTGGGCCGCACCCCCGTGACGCCCCCGAGCCCGGCCCCGATTTTCCCCCGGAGTCACCCGCATCGCCCCGCCGCGCCCCCCTCCGCCGCACTAGCTTCGCCGGTCGCCGGGGTGTCCCGGCGACCCGACCGACCAGGGGGTTCTCCGATGCGAAAAGCACTGGTGTGGGCGCACGTGGTGTCGTCCGCGCTCTGGATGTCCATGGCGCTCGCGCTGTCCCTGATCACCACCAACGCCCTGCGCCTGTCCGGCGGGGCCCGCGAGGCCGCGTTCGGGATGGCGCTGGTGATCGACCACCAGGCGGTGCAACTGGCCGCCACGACGTCCGCGTTCACCGGGCTCGCGCTGTCCGCGCTGACGCCGTGGGGGTTCTTCCGGCACTGGTGGGTGCTGGCGAAGTTCGTGATCACGTTCAGCCAGCTGCACCTGGGGATCTTCGTGCTGAGCCCGAACCTGCGCCTGGACGGCGACCCCGCGCTGATGCGGTTCGGCTCGCTGCTGATGGCCTCGGCGCTGGCGTGCCAGGTGTGGTTCTCCACCGCGAAGCCGTTCGGCCGCACCGCGTGGACCAGGCCCGGCAAGCGCAGGACCGCGCCGAACTGGGCGTTCGCGCTGGGCCTGGCGATCCCGGTGGCGGACCTGCTGCTCGGGACCTTCGTTCTGGGGCGGAACATCCCGGCGATCGCGCTGCTCGCCGCGGTCGGCTACCCGATCGCCTGGCTCGTGCTGCGCGCCAAGCGCCGCTCCGCACTTCCCACCACCCGGGGGAATCCGCTTCAAACGTGATCCGCATCCCTTGCGCCACAACGCCGAAAACGTTGCACGCACGCGCGAAAAGTCAGTGGCGCAACAATCCCGCAACCCCGACATCTGTCACGCGCGCCACACCCGGCTGCGGACCACCGCACGACGGGTCTCCCGTGGACGCTACCGCCGGTTACCGAAAAACCCTGCCCCCAACAGGGGTTTTCCCAGCACAAGGCCGCACATCGTCACTCAGCGCACCTGACGATTACCTGACATCGCCAGAACCAACCCCCATCGGCGACCCCTGCGCCGGTATACCTCAAACGGCCCAACGCAGGGCGCTGCCAGGAGTAGCAGGCAGGTGTTTGGAACTCGCCCGAATGGGAAGAGGAGTCGCCCGTGATCGAAATCGAACCGGATGTGTCGCCGTGAACTTCTGGGACTTCGTGGCGGACCGGTGGAGCAGGCTGCTCACCGAGTCGCTGCTCCACCTGAGCGCGGTCGTGCAGTGCACGGTCATCGCCGCTCTGATCGGTGTCGGCGTGGGGATCGCCGTCTACCGCAGCCCGCTGGGCTCGGCCACGGCCACGGCCCTGGCCAGCGCGGTGCTCACCATCCCCTCCTTCGCCCTGCTGGGACTGCTGATCCCGCTGCTGGGCCTGGGCGCGCCGCCCACGGTGGCCGCGCTGGTGCTCTACGGCCTGCTCCCCGTCGTGCGCAACACGATCGTCGGTCTGAGCGGGGTCGACCGGTCCGTCCGGGACGCCGCGCGGGGCATCGGCATGAGCCGCTTCAGCGTGCTCACCTCGGTGGAGCTGCGCCTGGCGTGGCCCGCGATCCTGACCGGGATGCGCGTCTCGGCCCAGATGCTGATGGGCATCGCCGCGATCGCCGCCTACGCGCGCGGCCCCGGCCTCGGCGTGGAGATCTTCGCCGGGCTGACCAGGGCGGGCAGTGCCAACGCCCCCAACCAGGCGATCGCCGGAACGCTCGGCGTCATCGTCCTCGCGCTGCTCCTCGACGGGGTCTTCGCGCTGATCGGACGCTACACCGTCTCTAGGGGGATCCGTGGCCAGTGACATCGAACTCGTGGACGTGACCAAGCGGTACGGCGGCACGAAGCGCGCCGCCGTCGACTCGGTGAGCATGACCATCCCCGCCGGGGAGATCGTGGTGTTCGTCGGCCCGTCGGGCTGCGGCAAGACCACCACCATGCGGATGATCAACCGGCTGATCGAGCCGACCTCCGGCACGATCACCATCGACGGCGCGGACACCCGCTCGCTGGACCCCGACGAGCTGCGGCGCGGCATCGGCTACGCCATCCAGCAGGCCGGGCTGTTCCCGCACATGACCGTCGCGCAGAACGTCGGCACCGTGCCGGGCCTGCTGGGCTGGAACAAGACCAAGGTCCGCGACCGGGTCGACGAGATGCTCGACCTGGTGGGCCTCGACCCGGCCGACTACCGCGACCGCTTCCCCCGCCAGCTCTCCGGCGGCCAGCAGCAGCGCGTCGGCGTGGCCCGCGCGCTCGCCGCCGACCCGCCCGTGCTGCTGATGGACGAGCCGTTCGGCGCGGTCGACCCGATCACCCGCGGCAACCTGCAGGACCAGCTCCTGCGCCTGCAGTCCGAGCTGGGCAAGACGATCGTGTTCGTCACGCACGACTTCGACGAGGCGGTCAAGCTCGGCGACCGCATCGCGGTGCTGGGCGAGCAGTCCAGGATCCTGCAGTACGACACCCCGGAGGCGGTGCTGGCCAACCCGGCCGACGACACCGTCGCGGGCTTCGTCGGCGCGGGCGCCTCGCTCAAGCAGCTGACCCTGCGCCGGGTGCGCGAGGTCGAGCTGGCCAGCGCGGTCACCGCCCCGCAGGACACCGACGCCACCGAGATCCGCCGCAAGCTCGACGAGGCCGGCCGCGAGTTCGCGCTGCTGCTGGACGGCCGCAACCGCCCGGTCAGCTGGGTGCACGCGCGCAACCCGCGCAGCCGCAAGCCCGTCGGCGACCTGGTGTCGCTCCAGTCGACCCTGCAGGACGCGCTGGAGGCGATCCTGACCGAGGGCGGCGCGGCCGTGGTGACCGGCAAGCGCGGCGAGTACGTCGGCCTGGTCGAGATCGACACCGTCATGGGCGCCGTGCAGCAGGCGCGCGACGACCACGCGGGGGCTCCCGCGTGACCGCGACCGCAGTGAACGGCCCCACCCCGGCGGCCACGCGCTCGCGCGCGGACGGGCTGCGCCTGCTGGTCCAGCCCGCGGCCACGGTCCTGCTGGTCGGCGGGGTGCTCCTGTGGGCGTTCAGCCTGGACCTGGACTCGATCGAGCGGCAGAGCATCAACGCCTCGTCGCTGCTGACCGCCACCAGGGACCACCTGGTGATCAGCCTGATCGTGACCGCGCTGGTCGTGGCGATCGCGGTGCCGCTGGGCGTGCTGGTGACCCGGCGCTGGGCGCGCAAGGCCGCGCCGCTGGTGCTGGGGCTGGCCACGATCGGCCAGGCCGCGCCCGCGATCGGCGTGCTGGTGCTGGACTTCATGGCCACCGGCGCCGAGGGCACGTGGGCGGCGGTCGTGCCGATCACGTTCTACTCGTTGCTGCCGGTGCTGCGGAACACCGTGGTGGGCCTGCAGGGCGTGGACCCGGCGCTGGTGGACGCGGCGCGCGGCATCGGCATGTCCCCGCTGACCGTGCTGCGCCGGGTGGAGCTGCCGCTGGCGGTGCCGCTGATCCTGGCCGGCCTGCGCACCGCGCTGGTGCTGGCGGTCGGCGTGGCCACGCTCGCGGTGTTCGTCAACGGCGGCGGCCTCGGCCTGCTGATCGACACCGGTTACAAGCTGGCCCGCGTGCCGGTGCTGGTGACCGGGGCGGTGCTGGCCGTGGGCCTGGCGC
>NZ_JBQGCX010001150.1:0-3311 GCF_052038725.1 Actinosynnema sp. | reverse complement strand
ATCAGCAGCACCGTCGGCTCCACCAGCTCCGCGCCTGCCTCGCCGATCCCGAACGGCAGGACCACCAGCGCCCCGACGACCATCGCCAGCGCCAGCCCTCGGCCCCCGCTGGTGCGCCCGCCCACGGCGGCCGACAGCAGGATGTACGCGGCCCAGCACGCCGCCGCCCCCAGCGCGAACGCCACCCCGGCGACCGACAGCCCGCCGTCCGCCCTGGCCAGCAGCAGCACCCCGCCCCCGGCGAGCACCGCCCACAGCCCGTCCACCCAGCGCCGGGACCCGAGCACCGCCACCGCCAGCGGACCGAGGAACTCGATGGTGACCGCCGCGCCCAGCGGGATGCGCTCGATCGCCTGGTAGATGAGCAGGTTCATCGCCCCGAGGACCACGCCGAACCCGCCGACCACCGCCCACGTCCGCGCGGGCATCCGCAGCGACGGCCGCCACACCGCCACCAGCACCAGCGCGGCCAGCACGAGCCGCAGCGCGACCGCCCCGGACGCCCCGACCTGCGCGAACAGGTGCTTGGCGACCGCCGCGCCCACCTGGACGCTGATCACCCCCAGCAGGAGCAGCGCGGTGGGCGGGACGGCCGACACCCCCCTGGCCATCGCGGCAGAGGCGGCGGCCAGCGGCGGGCGGGGTGCGGGGGTGCTGTCGGCGTGCGCGGTGACCACGGCCCCATCGTCCCCCGTGGCACTCACCGAAGTCTCACCTGGACTGTGTGACTCTTTGCGATGTCCGTCGTCTGAGAGGTGGGAACGAC
Source organism: Actinosynnema sp. (assembly GCF_052038725.1). Taxonomy (NCBI): domain Bacteria; kingdom Bacillati; phylum Actinomycetota; class Actinomycetes; order Pseudonocardiales; family Pseudonocardiaceae; genus Actinosynnema; species Actinosynnema sp. The sequence goes on along the minus strand of NZ_JBQGCX010001150.1, from coordinate 2,545 downwards.
TGTGCCGCGTCGGCGTCACGCCGCCCTGTTCCTGGTGGCACTGAGCGCGCTGGCGGCGTGCAGCGCGGGCCCGTCGACGCGGCCGGTGATCGCCGTGCGTGGCGGCGGGGACGGGCAGGCGCCACCCACCACGACGTCCGGGACGCGGGAGCTGCCGGGCCTCGAGGACTTCGGCGGCCGGATCGACTGGTCCGACTGCACCGCCGTGACCAAGACCCGGATGAGCGACGGGGCGCCCACCGGCGGGCTCACCTACGACTGCGCGCGGATGAGCGCCCGGCTGGACGCGCCCAGCCGCCCCGGTCGCGGGTCGTTGCAGGTGGAGCTGCTGAAGGTGGGGTCGGGCAAGAGCGCGCTGGTCGTGCTCGGCGACCCGGACGGCGATCCCGGCACGGTGCTGGCGGCCCGGATGGCCGCCGCGCTGCCCGCCGAGCTGCTGCGGACGTTCACGCTGATCGGGGTGGACCGCCGGGGCACCGGCAGCTCGGACGGCGTGCAGTGCGTTCCGGGGCCCGCGCGGCTGGGGATCGTCGAGTCGGACCCGGCGGCGGCCTCGCAGGAGCGGCTGCTGGAGCACGTCGGGCGGGCCAGCCAGGAGTGCGTGCTGGACATGGAGAACCAGCTGACCGCGCTGGACAGCTGGCGCACGGCCGCCGACCTGGAGCAGCTGCGCGGCGAGCTGGGGCTGGGCCACCTGAACGCGATCGGGGTCGGCGACGGCTCGAAGGTGCTGACCACCTACGCGGCGCGGTACCCGTCGGCGGTGGGGCGGTTCGTGCTGGACGGGGCCCCCGACCCGACGCTGGACGTGATGGGTGTGGCCGAGGCGAGGGCGGTGGCGGCGCAGGAGGCGTTCGCGGCGTTCGCGGCGGACTGCGCGGTGCGCCGGTGCGCGCTCGGGTCGGACGCGGAGGAGCGGTTCACGGCGCTGCTGGAGGAGCTGCGGGCCACGCCGCTGCGGGACCCGGCCGGGCTCGACGTGACGGCGGGCACCGCGACCAGGGCGGTGCTGGTCGGGCTGGCCGAGCGGGGGCGCTGGGCGGAGCTGGCCGACGCGCTGGTGGCCGCCGAGGGCGGGGACGGGGCGCCGCTGGCGCGGTTCGTCGCCCCGCTGGTGGGCGGCACCGAGGCGGACCCGCCCCGGCTGGACGCGGGCATCGTGACGACCTGCAACGACACCTCCTCGCGGGTGCCGCCCGAGCGGGTGGCGGCGCTGGCGGAGGACTGGGGGTCGAAGCACCCGCTGTTCGGGGCGTGGCACGCGCGGCAGCTGCTGGTGTGCGGGCCGTTCCCGGTGCCGCAGCTGGACAAGGCGCCGAAGCTGGAGCAGACGCCGCCGGTGCTCGTGGTGAGCACGAACGCCGACCCGGTGACGCCGAGGGCGGGGACCGAGCGGGTGGCCCAGTCGCTGCCCGGCGGGGTGCTGGTCGGCTGGCAGGGCGGTGGGCACGGGGCGCTGGTGAACTCGGCCTGCGCGGCGGGGTTCGCGAAGGACTTCCTGGTCGACGGGAAGGTGCCGTCGGACAACACCGTGTGCCCGCCGTGACCGGCGCCCGGTGACGGTTGGTGACCACTCGGGGGTGCGGACGGGGGCTTCAGGAGCCCCGGACGTGCCCCCGTCGGCGTGCTCGGGCCGGTTTCCGGGGTGGGCGCCCGGCGCGCTCCCCGAACCGTTCCGCGTCGGCGCGGGGGTTCCGGGGGGGTGCGCGCGGTGAACGCCCCGCGGGGGTGGGCGCGGACGCGGACCGGCCCCGGCCGCGCGCGTGGCGCGACCGGGGCCGGAACCCGTTCGTCCTCGTCAGCAGCTGGAGCAGCAGCCGCACCCAGGGCCGGTGCAGCCGCCGCAGCAGCCGCAACCCCCGGCCGCGGGCCGCTCCGCCGCCGTGCTCTCTACCGCCATGATTGACCTCCCCGTGTCGAGCGGTCCTACCCGCTCCCGAAGGTATTTCGCCCTCACCGTGCGCCCTGTCGCTGCGCAGCGGAAGTACCCTCACCCGATCGCGGAGTGCAGATCACCACTGAGTAGCACTGCGTGGTCACCGGGCCGAGCGTTCCGGCGACACCGGGGTCACTCGGACAGCTCGTCCAGCGCCCGCTGCGCCGCCTCCAGCTCGGACCGCAACTGCTCGACGCGGGCGAGGTGCTTCTCCCGCGCCGCCGCGAGCACGCCCTCGACCGCCTCGTGCACCTCGGGCAGCAGCGACCGGGCCGCCTGGGCGACCAGCGCGGCGGAGATGGGCGCCGCGCGCAGGGTGCGCTTGCTGCCGCTCTGCACGTCCACGGTCCACTCGCCGTCGGCGGTGGAGTTGAGCGTGACCGTCACCTCGACGCCCCTGGCGGGCTTCTTCGGCGCGGGCTTCGCGGCGGGCTTGGGCTTCGGGGGCGGTTCGGGCGTGTAGATGTGCTCGACCGGGGTCGGCTCCACCGACGTCGCCGCCGCCGGGGTGGCGGCGGGTGGCGGTGGGGGCGGGGCGGGCTCCTTCTTGCGGGGGGCGGGCTTCTCCAGGGTGAGCTCGGCCGGGGAGAAGGACAGCTCGTCCTTGGC
>NZ_JBQGCX010001149.1:0-1505 GCF_052038725.1 Actinosynnema sp. | reverse complement strand
GGGCTGCCGGTCGACGCCGACGCGCTCGCCCGGCTCGACCCCGCCGACGCCCTCGGCGACCGCCGCCTCACCGCCGTGCTGGCCACCGCGCTGCACGCCGTGCCGCGCGCCCGCCTCGCCGCCGAACTCGCCGCCCTGACGGGACTTCCGCTGTCCCGCCGCGTCGCCGACGTCGCCGGGCTGCACCGGGGGCCGCACCGCGAGTTCCCCGACGAGCTGCGCCGCTCCGGGCTGCTGCGGCTGGCCACCGCCGTCGACCTCGGGGTGCTGCACGCCGTGTCCGCCGCGCTCGCCCCGGACGCGGCTGCCCGCGACAACACCGCGTGGTCCGCGCTGCACGCCGACGAGCTGGGCCCGCGCCCGTTCGCCGGGCTGCGCGCGGGACTGCTGGCCGAGAGCGGTTCCGCGCTGTGCTGGGCCGACGGCCGCGACCGGTCCGTCGAGCAGGGGCGGGTGCTGGGCGTGGAGGAGGCGGTGGCCGCGACGTGGCGGCTGCGCGGGCCGCACCCCGAGCTGCTGCACCTGATCGGGCCGTCCGGCAGCGGGAAGTCCACGTTCGGGCGCGGTTGGGGCGAGCTGGTCTCGCTCGACGAGCTGCGCGCCGCGCGCGGCGACCGCTCCGACCAGTCCGCGAACGACGCGATCGCCCACGAGGCGAGGGGTCTGCTGGACGCGGCGCTCGCGCGCGGCGGTGACGTGGTGTGGGACGCCACCTCGCTCACCGACCAGCTGCGCGCGCCCGTGGACGCCGCGGCCCGCAGGCGCGGCGCGCTGCTCACCCACGTCGTGGCGCTCGTGCCCGAACGGGTGCTCGACGCGCGCGACGCGGCCCGGCCGCACCCGGTGCCCGCCGCCGTGCGCGCCGCTCAGCTGCGCCGCTACAGCCCGCCGTACCCGTGGCAGGCGCACCGCACCTGGTACCTGGGCGAGAGCGGCGAGATCGAGGACGACGGGGGAGAGCCCTGATGCGCACCAGCGAGCAGGTCTACCACCGGGTCCGCTGGGACGCCCGGTTCGACCAGGCCCGGTTCACCTTCGGCGTCGCCCAGCGCGGGGCCGCGGTCAAGCGGGTGCCGATGGTCGTGTTCGACCCCACCGAGGTGCCGTGGCACCGGGTGCTGTTCGTGGAGGCGGACGGCGAGGTGCTGTGGGACCGGGCGTCCGGGGTCGACCGGATCGAGCGGTCGGCGGCCGGGCGGGGCCGGTCCGCCGGGGTGCTGCGACCGCCGTACTTCGACGCGGGCGCGCCGCACTCGTGGCACCCGGTCGACGGCTGGCGTCCCGGTTCCGGCGCCGCCCCACCCGGCGCGTCGCTGCGGGTGCTGACGTGGAACACGTTGTGGGACAAGTACAACCCGGAGCTCGTGCGCACCGCGCGGCGGCGCCCGCTGCTGCTGGCCGAGCTCCAGGTCGCGGACGCCGACGTGATCGCGCTGCAGGAGGTCGAGCCGGAGCTGGCCGCGATGCTGGCCGCCGCGCCGTGGGTGCGCGAGCGCTACACCTTC
>NZ_JBQGCX010001148.1:0-2003 GCF_052038725.1 Actinosynnema sp. | reverse complement strand
ACCTCGCCGTCCACCGAGGCCAGGGCCGAGGGCGGCAGGGTCGCGTGGGTGACGTCCGCGCCGGTCAGCGCGGACAGCGGGTCGTCGACCGGCGCGAGCACCAGCGCGGCCCCGGTGAGCAGGGTGGCGCACAGGTCCCAGAAGGCGGCGTCGAAGCTCGGCGACGCGAGCTGGAGCACCCGGCTGCGCGGGTCGAGCGCGAGCCGCTCGACCTGGGTGGCGACGAGGCTGGGCACGCCGCCGTGGGTGACCACCACGCCCTTGGGTCGACCGGTGGAGCCGGAGGTGTAGATGACGTACGCCGGGTTCTCCGGCCGGACGAGCACCCGCGGATCGGTGTCGGGCAGCACCACCGGGTCGGTGGCAGCCGCCCCGCAGGCCACCGGTCCGCCAACCGCCAGTCCACCAGCCCCCGCCTCGCCGCCCACCGGTCCGCCAGCCACCGCCCCGCCGCCAGCGGCTCCGGTGTCCACCGGTCCAGCGCCCGCTGCCCCGCCTCCCACTGCCCCGCCACCCGCTGCCCCGCCACCCGCGAGCAGCACGCCCGCCGGGTCGTTCACCGCGTCCGGCGAGTCCACGACCAGCGCGCACCGCGCGTCGGCGAGCATCAGCTCGATGCGCGCCGCCGGGTAGGCCGGGTCGACCGGCAGGTACGCCGCGCCCGCCTTGAGCACGCCCAGCACCGCCACGACCAGCTCCACCGAGCGCGGCAGCCGCAGCGCGACCCCGTCCTCGGGGCCTGCGCCGAGCGCGCCGCGGGCGTGCGCGAACCGGTTGGCCCGCGCGTCCAGCTCCGCGTACGTCAGCGCCTCGGCCGCCCCGACGACGGCGGTCGCGCCGGGGGTGCGGTCGGCGACGGCCCGGAACAGGGCGGCGAAGTGCTCGCCCGCCACCGGCTTCGCCGTGTTGTTGCGGTCGGCCAGCGCCCGGTGCTCCAAGCCGCCGAGCAGGTCGACGGCGCGCAGCGGGAGCCCAGGGTCGGCGGTGACGGCGGTGAGCAGCCGGGTCCAGCGGGTCAGCAGCAGCTCGACGGTGGCCCGGTCGAACAGGTCGGTGCTGTACTCGACCGCGCCGACCAGGCCGCCCGGCGAGCCGTCCTCGGCGCGCCGCTCGGCGAGGCTGATGGCGAGGTCGAGCCGGGAGGTGCCGGTGGGCACCGGCACGCCGGTGACCGCCAGGCCCGGCAGGGCGAAGTCGCCGCTCGGGGCGTTCTGGACGGCGAGCACGACCTGGAGCAGCGGGTGGTGCGACAGGGACCGGGCCGGGTTGAGCACCTCCACCAGGTGCTCGAACGGCACGTCCTGGTTCGCGTACGCCTCCAGCGCCCCCTCCCGCACCCGAGCCACCAGCTCGGTGAAGCTCGGGTCGCCGGAGGTGTCGGTGCGCAGCACCAGGGTGTTGACGAAGAACCCGACCAGCTCGTCGAGCGCCTCGTCGGTGCGCCCGGCGATCGGGCTGCCGATGACGACGTCCTCACCCGCGCCGAGCTTGGTGAGCAGCCCGGCGAGCCCGGCCTGGAGCACCATGAACTGCGTCGCGCCGGACGCGCGGGCCAGGTCGGACAGCCGGGCGTGCAGACCGGCGTCCAGCTCGACGGCGAGGTGCTCGCCCCGGTGGCTGGCCCTGGCCGGGCGCGGCCGGTCGGCGGGCAGGGTGATCAGCTCGGGCAGCCCGGCGAGCCGGGCCCGCCAGTGCTCGACCTGGCGGGCGAACTCGCCGCCCTCCTCGCCCTCGTCGCCGAGCAGGTCCCGCTGCCACAGCGCGTAGTCCGCGTACTGCACCGGCAGCGGCGCCCACGCAGGCGCCTCGCCGCGAGCACGGGCCGCGTACGCGGTGGCCAGGTCGCGCGAGAGCGGCCCCATGGACCAGCCGTCCGCCGCGATGTGGTGCAGCACCACCAGCAGCACGTGCTCGTCCGGCCCGGTCACGAACAGCGCGGCCCGGATCGGCTGCTCCACCGCCAGCGCGAACTCGCGCACCGCGCAGGCCCGCAGCAGCGGCGG
>NZ_JBQGCX010001147.1:0-2908 GCF_052038725.1 Actinosynnema sp. | reverse complement strand
TGGCGGACTCGATCCAGAACCGCTCGCTCTGGAACGCGTAGGTGGGCAGGTCGACGCGGCGGGCGCCGCGCCCGGCGTGGAACGCGGTCCAGTCCACCTCGCCGCCGAGGGCGAAGACCCTGCCGACGGCGGTGGTGAGGGTGAGCACCTCGTCCCGGTCGCGGCGCTGCGCGGCGATCGCGCCCGCGCCGCCGACCAGACCGGTGAGCACGCCGTCCGGGCCGATCTCCAGGAACCGGGTGACGCCCTGCTCGGTGAGCGCGGTGACGCCGTCGTGGAACCGCACGGCCTCGCGGACGTGCAGCGCCCAGTGCTCGGGGTCGGTGAGGTCGGCGGTCTCGGCGAGGTTGGAGACCACGGGGATGGTGGGCGCGCTGAAGGCGATCCCGGCCAGGACGGTCCGGAACTCGGCCAGCATCGGCTCCATCAGCGGCGAGTGGAAGGCGTGCGAGACGCGCAACCGCTTGGTGCGCCTGCCGTCCAGCGCGGCGGCGACCTGGCCGACCGCGTCCTCGGCTCCGGAGACGACGAGCGAGGTGAGGCTGTTGACCGAGGCGATGCCGACCCGGTCGTTCAGCAGCGGCAGCACCTCCTCCTCGGTGGCCTCCACCGCCAGCATCGCGCCGCCGGGCGGCAGCGCCTGCATCAACCGGCCGCGCGCGGCGACCAGCCTGCACGCGTCCTCCAGCGAGAACACCCCGGCCACGTGCGCCGCCGCGATCTCGCCGATCGAGTGCCCGCTCAGGTGGTCCGCGCGCACCCCCCACGACTCCAGCAGCCGGTACAGCGCCACCTCGAACGCGAAGATCGCCGGCTGGCTGTACCCGGTGCGGTCCAGCAGCTCCCGGTCCTCGCCGAGGACCACCTCGGCCAGCGGCCGGTCCAGCTCCCGGTCCAGCAGCTCGCACGCCGCGTCGAACGCCTCCCGGAACACCGGGAACGCCTCCCGCAGCCCGCGCCCCATGCCAGGGCGCTGCGAGCCCTGCCCGGTGAACAGGAACGCGGTCAGCCCGGACCCGGCGCTGCCGGTCACCGCGTTCGGCGCGGCCTGCCCGGACGCGACGGCGCGCGCCCCGGCCAGCAGCTCCTCGGCGCTCGCGCCGACGACCACGGCCCGCTGCTCCAGCGCGGCGCGCGTGCCGCCCAGCGACAGGGCGACGTCGGCGGGCGCCAAGTCGGCCACCTCCGCGACCAGCCGCGCGGCCTGCGCGGCCAGCGCGTCCTCACCCCTGGCGCTGATCGGCCACGCCACCACGTCGGTGCGCACCCGGACCGGCTCGGCGGGCGCGTCCTCGGCGGCGGGCGCCTCCTCCAGGATGGTGTGCGCGTTGGTGCCGCTGACGCCGAACGAGGACACGCCGATGCGGCGCGGCCTCTCGCGGGCGGGCCACGGCCGCTCCTCGGCCAGCAGCCGGACGTTGCCCTCGGACCAGTCCACGTGCGTGGACGGCTCGGTGATGTGCAGGGTGCGGGGCAGCAGGCCGTTGCGCAGCGCCAGCACGGACTTGATGACGCCCGCGACGCCGGACGCGGCCTGCGCGTGCCCGATGTTGGACTTGATCGAGCCCAGCCACAGCGGCTCGGTGCGGTCCTGCCCGTAGGTCTTGAGGACGGCCTGCGCCTCGATCGGGTCGCCGAGGGAGGTGCCGGTGCCGTGGCCCTCCACCGCGTCCACGTCGGCGGGGGTGAGCCCGGCCGCCGCGAGCGCGCTGCGGATGACCCGCTGCTGGGCGGGGCCGTTCGGGGCGGTCAGGCCGTTGGACGCGCCGTCCTGGTTGACCGCCGTGCCGCGCACCAGCGCCAGCACCGGGTGCCCGTTGCGGCGGGCGTCGGAGAGCCGCTCCAGCACGAGCACGCCCGCGCCCTCGGACCAGCCGGTGCCGTCCGCGCTGTCGGAGAACGGCTTGCAGCGCCCGTCGGGGGCCAGGCCGCGCTGGCGGGAGAACGCGATGAACGGGGTCGGGGTGGCCATCACCAGCACGCCGCCCGCGAGCGCCAGGGAGCACTCCCCCGAGCGCAGCGCCTGCGCCGCCAGGTGGATCGCGACCAGCGACGAGGAGCAGGCGGTGTCCACCGACACCGAGGGGCCCTCGAAGCCGAAGGCGTAGGACACCCGGCCGGAGAGCACGGCGGCCGAGGTCGCGGTGGCCAGGAACGCCTCCACCTCCTCGGGCGCGTGGTCGAGCAGGTCCGCGTAGTCCTGGCCGCCGGTGCCCGCGAACACGCCGACCCGCTTGCCGCGCAACGACTTCGGGTCCACCCCGGCGCGCTCGACGGCCTCCCAGGTCAGCTCCAGCAGCACCCGCTGCTGCGGGTCCATGGCCAGCGCCTCGCGCGGGGAGACGCCGAAGAACGCGGCGTCGAACGAGCCCGCGTCGTGCACGAACCCGCCCTCGTGGACGTAGCTGGTGCCGGGCCGGTCGGGGTCGGCGTCGTAGAGCGCGGCCGAGTCCCAGCCCCGGTCGGTCGGGAACGGGGAGATCGCGTCCACGCCGTTCGCGACGAGGTCCCACAGCTGCTCGGGGGTGCGGACGTCGCCGGGGTAGCGGCAGGCCATCGACACGATCGCGATGGGGTCGTCGTCCACCGCGACGGGCGCGGTCTCGGCCTCGTCGGCGTCGCGGGCGCCCACCAGCTCGGCGCGCAGGAACGCGGCCAGCGAGACCGGGGTGGGGTGGTCGAACACCAGGGTGGCGGGCAGCCGCACCCCGGTCGCCGCGCCGAGCCGGTCGCGCAGCTCGACGGCGGTCAGCGAGTCGAAGCCGAGGTCCTTGAAGGCCCGGCCGGGATCGACCCCGGAGGGGTCCGGGTAGGCGAGGACGGCGGCCACGTGGGTTCTGACGAGGTCCGCCAGTGCGCGGTGCTGCTCGGACTCGGGCAGCGCGGCCAGCCGTCCGGCCAGTTCGGA
>NZ_JBQGCX010001146.1:0-3019 GCF_052038725.1 Actinosynnema sp. | reverse complement strand
CCGGTGGGGGGCGGGGTCTGGCGTGGTGGGCGTCGTCTGCTTCGTCGTAATCGGCGGGGGGGACCGGGGGGGGCGGGGGGTTGACCACGGGGGTGCCCGGGGGAGGGGTGGGCGGCGCGGTGCTCTGCCCGGTGCCCGGCGCGGTGCTCTCCGGTGGCGCGGTGCTCTCCGGTGGCGCCGCGCTCGGCGACGGCAGCAGCCCGGTGTTGTCCCGCAGCCTGACCTGCGTCGGAGCGGACGGCGGGGGTTCGCCGGGCAGCGCCCAGGTCGCCACCGCCGCCCCGAGGGGCAGCGCCAGCGCGGCGGTCAGCAGGACGATCCGGGAGGCTCGCACCCGCCCACCCTCTCCGGCCGGGGCGAACCCCGCATGAGAGCGGGATGAAGAAATCTTCATCTCCCTGCTCCCGCGCCGCTCACCCGGTCGGCGCGAGCCGCGCGCCCACCAGGAGCAGCCGCAGCACCCGCTCGGCCGCGTCGGCCAGGAACTCGCCGCCGCGCAGGATCGCCTCGTCCAGCGACACCGGGCGCGGCAGGATCGCCTGGAACGCGTCGATGCCCGCCGCGTAGGCCGCGTCCGCGCGCGGGCCGATCGTGCCCGCCAGCGCGATCACCGGCTTGCCGTGCGCCTTGGCGCGGCGCGCCACCTCGGCGGGCACCTTGCCGTGCGGGGTCTGGGCGTCGATCGCGCCCTCGGCCGTGATCACCAGGTCGGCGGCGGCCAGCCGGGCGTCCAGGTCGACGTGGTCCAGCAGCACGTCGAACCGGGGCAGCAGCGGCGCGCCGAGCACCGCGCTCAGCCCGGCCCCGAGCCCGCCGGACGCACCGGAGCCGGGCAGCAGCGCCACGTCCGCGCCCAGGTCGCGGCGCAGCACGTCGGCCCAGTTGTCCAGCGCGTCCGCCAGCAGCTCCACCTGCTGGGGCGACGCGCCCTTCTGCGGCCCGAACACCCTGGCCACGCCGCGCGGTCCGCACAGCACGTTGTGCGGGTTGACCGCGAGCCGGGTCGTGGTGGCGGCGAGCCTGGGGTCGAGCCCGGAGACGTCCACCGAGCGGGCGTGCGCCAGCGCCGCCGCCCCCGGCGCGACCTCGCGGCCGTGCCGGTCCCGGACGCGCACGCCCAGCGCCTGGAGCGCGCCCGCGCCGCCGTCCGAGGTGCCGGAGTCGCCGCAGCCCACCAGCACCGAGTCGCAGCCCGCGTCCAGCGCGGCCGAGATCAGCTCGCCCACGCCCCGGCTGGTGGTCAGGCCGGGGTCGCGCCGGTGCGCGGGCACCAGCCGCAGGCCCGCGGCGGCGGCCATCTCCACGACGGCGGTGCGGCCGTCGCCGAGCACCGCGAAGTGCGAGTGCACCGGCAGCCCGACCGGGCCGGTGACGGTGGTGTCGACCAGGTGGCCGCCGGTGGCGCTCGCGAGCGCGGCGGCCGAGCCCTCGCCGCCGTCGACCAGGGGCACCCGGTCGACGTCCGCGTCGGGCACGACCCGGCGCACGCCGGTGGCGATGGCGTCGGCGGCGGCCTCCGCGCCGAGGCTCTCCTTGAAGCCGCTGGGGGCTACGACGATCCGCATCTCTGGTGCTCCTCGGGGCTGGGGGACTAGAGGGAGGTGGGGAGACCGGTCGCGGGCCACACGAGCAGCGCGAACGCGCTGACGACGGCGACGTGCAGCGGGGCCAGCGCGGCGGACAGGCGCAGCAGGTCGCGCGCCGAGTAGGTCGGGACGCCCTCGACGTCGGCGAACAGCGCGACCGGCTTCGCCGAGGACGTGAGGGTGTGGCAGAACCCGGCGGCGGCGGTCGAGGCGAACACGGCCCGCGCGGGGTTCACCCCGGCGGCCAGCGCCAGCGGGATCACCACCGGGACCAGCACGGACGAGCGGGCCGAGCGGGACTGGACGGCCAGGTGCGCGGCGGTGCCGACCAGCACGACGGCGATCAGGAAGTGCTCGGGGGAGGCGTGCTCGAGCGGTGCGAGGGCGTGGTCGGCCAGCCACTGGGCGGCGCCGGTGGTGACCAGGGCGTCACCGAGGGCGGCGGTCGCGGCGGTGAACAGCAGCAGCGACCAGGGGACGGTCTTGAGGGCGGCGCCGGGGGAGACGCGGTGCTCGCCGTGCGGGGGGACGGTGATGACCAGGGCGCCGAGCAGGCCGACGAGCGCGGGCGGGGCGCCGTGGAGGGGCTCGGTGCACCAGAGGGCGAGGACGGCGGCGGTCGTGGCGGCGGCGTGCTTCTCGGGGGCGGTCCAGGCCTTCGGCGGGGTGGGGAGGTCGAGGCTCAGGCGGGTCTTGCGGTCCCGGCGGCGGGTGAACAGCAGCAGGGTCAGCTCGGCGGCCAGGTGGCAGGACAGGACCGCGAGCGGCAGCCCGAGCAGCAACCAGTGCAGGAAGCCGATGCCGCTGCCGGTGGCGTCGGCGAGGAGCTGGTCGGCAATGAGGTGCGCGCCCGCGCCGATCAGGGTGGACACGGCGGACAGCAGCACCACGGTCGGGAACAGCAGCGAGAGCGCTTTCGCCAGGCGCGGGTCCACGGCCTTCGCCAGCGAGGTGAACACCGGCAGCGCGAGCGCGGCCCGACCCGAGGTGGAGGGGACGGCGAGGGAGGAGCCGACCAGCGCCAGGGTGGTCAGGTGCGCGAGCTGGCGCGGCGTGCGGGCCCGGTTGAGCAGCGCGGCCGTGAACCGCTCCACCAGCCCCGACCGGGTGAGCCCGGCGGCGAGCACGAAGGCGGCGATCAGCAGCCAGACCAGGTCGGCCCCGAGCGTGGCGAACACCTCGTCGGCCTCGACGGCGCCGGAGGCGGCGAGGAGGGAGACGGCGACGAGCGCGACCCAGGTGTCGTCGACCTTCGTGAACACCCACGCCCCGACCGCCCCGGTGAACACCGCGAGCACCACCGCGCCCCGCCAGTGCAACCCGTCCGCGGGGAGGGCGGCGGCGAGCACCGCGAGGGCGGCGAGCGCGATGGCGAGGTGAGCGCGCGGCCGCTTGCGCGGCGGCTTCGGGCGGGCGAGTGGGACGGTCGCCTG
>NZ_JBQGCX010001145.1:0-9094 GCF_052038725.1 Actinosynnema sp. | reverse complement strand
GTCCCGTCGGCCGCGCCCGCGCTGGGCTGCCCGGACGAGGGCGCGGGGGAACCCGTAGTCGAACCGGCGGACGCGGCGCCCGCCTCGGCCAGCACCAGGCCCTCCGCGAGCGGGGGCGGGCTGGACGTGGACGTGGTGGCGACCGGGGCGCCCTGCGGGGCGGTGCGGCCGAGCACCGCGCCCGTGCCCCACACCGCCGCGACCAGCGCCAGCGCGGCCCCGCCGACGGCGACCACCCGGCGCCGCCAGTACACCGAGGCCGGCAGGGGCCGGTGGGACCAGCTCACGCCCCCGACGCTAGCGAACCGCCCCGCGAAAACCCCGGAGGGCGGCGGTCGCACGATGCGGTGAATCACACCTTCCGCTTGCCGAGCACCCGTGCCAACCGTTCCAATCTGCCTGCGAAGCACCACGACACGGAAGGCGTGCCGAGCCATGACCGCGATCGACGAGCTGCTCCGCCGGAACGAGGAGCTGGGGAACATCGTCCCCGGCGACCGCTCCTCCCCCATGCCCTCGATGCAGGTGGCGATCCTGACCTGCATGGACTCCCGGATCAGGGTCTTCGAGATCTTCGGCCTCAAGCAGGGCGAGGCGCACGTGCTGCGCAACGCGGGCGGGGTCGTCACCGACGACATGATCCGCTCGCTGGCGCTCAGCCAGCGCAAGCTCGGCACCAAGGAGGTGCTGCTGGTGCACCACACCAACTGCGGCCTCGAACTGGTGACCGAGGACGCCTTCAAGGACGAGCTGGAGACCGACTCCGGGATGCGCCCGCCGTGGTCGGTGGAGGCGTTCCGCGAGGTGAAGGACAGCGTGCGCGGCTCGGTGAACCGGGTGCGCAACAGCCCGTACCTGATCCACAAGGACACCGTGCGCGGGTTCGTCTACGACGTGCGCACCGGGGTGCTCACCGAGGTGCTCTGACGGGGCGGTCCGACGGGCGCGGCGGCGGGCGACGAGGCACGCCGCCGGGTCCCGGCCCGCCGCCGGGTCCTGACACACTGGCGGCACCATGAGCCGCACGACGAGTCCCACCACGAGCCGCGCGACGAACCGGACCGCGAGCGCCGCCGCCGGGGGTTCCGCCGCAGAGCACCCAGCGGAGCACCCCGCCGCGGAGAACACCGCCGCGACGAGCACCGCCGCGAAGCCGGAGAGCGCCCACCTCCCCCCGTCGACGCTGAACACCTGGTTCGCGGCCACCGCCCGCGACCTGCCCTGGCGCGACCCCGAGTGCACCGCCTGGGGCGTCCTGGTCAGCGAGATCATGCTCCAGCAGACCCCGGTCGCCCGCGTCGAGCCGATCTGGCGGGTGTGGCTGGAGAAGTGGCCGAGGCCCAGCGACATGGCCGCCGCCTCCCAGGGCGAGGTGCTGCGCATGTGGGGCAAGCTCGGCTACCCGCGCCGCGCCCTGCGCCTGCACGCCGCCGCCCAGGCCGTCGCCGCCGAGCACGACGACGTCGTCCCCGACGACGTGGAGACCCTGCTGGCCCTGCCCGGCATCGGCGCGTACACCGCGCGGGCCGTCGCCGCCTTCGCCTACGGCCGCCGCTGCCCGGTGGTGGACACCAACGTCCGCCGCGTCGTGGCGCGGGCCGTGCACGGGGCCGGGGACGCGGGCCCGCCGTCGACCACCAGGGACCTGCGGGACGTCGAGGCGCTGCTGCCCGAGGACGAGGCGTCGGCCGCGACCTACTCGGCGGCGCTGATGGAGCTGGGCGCGCTGGTGTGCACGGCCAGGACCCCGCGCTGCGCGGTGTGCCCGGTGCTGGGCTCGTGCCAGTGGCAGCGCAACGGGCGGCCAGCGTACGACGGGCCCGCGAAGGCGGTGCAGAAGTTCGCGGGCACCGACCGGCAGGTGCGCGGGCGGCTGCTGGACGTGCTGCGCGGCACGTCCGAGCCGGTCGCCAAGGAGGTGCTGGACCGGGCCTGGTCGGACGCGGGCCAGCGGGACCGGTGCCTGCACTCGCTGCTGGTGGACGGGCTGGTCGAGCAGACCGCCGCCGGGCTGTTCGCGCTGCCCGGCGAGCACGGGTGAGCGGCGGGCGCCCCTGATGCACGCGCTGGTGGTGCTGTTCGACGAGGAGGCGGACTCGGCGGTCCGGGCGCTGTGGCGCGCGCTCGGCGCGACCTCCGAGTTCCCGCCGCACGTCACCTGGGCGGCGGCGACCGCGATCGGCCCCAAGGTGCGGGCCGAGCTGGCCGCCGACCTGGAGCACCTGTGGCTGCCGGACCTGTGGCTGCGCACCCTGGGCACCTCGGCCGAGTCCGAGCCGTCCCTGGACCTGACCGCCGTCGTGGACGCCGAGCTGCTGGCCGTGCACTCGGCGATCCACGACGTGCTGGCGGGCCGGGTGCGCAACCCGACCGCCCGGCACCTGCCCGGCTCGTGGACGCCGCGCTGCACCCTGCTCAAGGGCGAGCCCGCCGAGGTGTCGGCGGCGTTCGCGAAGGTCAACCCGGTGCCGCCGATCCGGGCGCGGGTGCGCGAGCTGTCCGTCCTGGACACTCAGACCGGCGGGGTGAGCCCGCTCAAGAAGGCTTCCACGGCGCCCCGGTAGACGTCGGGGGCCTCGTCGTGGACGACGTGCCCCGACTCGGGAACGAGCAGGTGCGCGCCGCCGGTGCGGCGCGCCACCTCGGCCTGCTGGCCGGGTCCGAGCGGGTGCAGCCCGGCCTCGACGACCAGCACCGGGCAGGCGACCGCGTCCACCACGTCCCAGTACGCCCGCTCGCCCCACTCGGCGGCGATCTCGTAGAGGTCCTCCAGCTGGGCGATGAGGTGGTAGCCGTCGCCGCGCTCCTCGAACATCTCCTCCACGCCCTGCACGTCCACGACGGACCGCACGTGGGCCAGCGACTGGAACGGCACCGGCCAGGCGTCGAAGTACCAGCGCCAGTCGTCCACGGACCTGCCCCGGTTGTCCGGCACGAAGTCCTCCGCGACGACGGCGCGCACCAGGTCGGGTCGCGCGGCGGCGAGCGCGAGCCCGTGCAGCGCCCCCATCGAGTGACCTAACACCACGCACGGGCCCAGTCCCAGGCGTTCCACGAGCGCCTCGGCGTCGGCGACGAAGTCCTCCGTGCGGAACGGCCCGCGCTGCGGGTTCCGCCCGTGGCCGCGCGCGTCGTAGGCCACGACGCGGCCGTGCGCGGTCAGCCAGCGGGCCACCTTCCACCAGGTGGTCGCCCTGCTCATCAGGCCGTGCACCAGCAGGATGCCCTGCCCCTGTCCCCCGAACTCGATGACGCTCATGCGTGCATCATGTCCGCATGGCCATCAGCCCCAGGGCCCGCCCTTACCTCCTGATCACCGCTGTCGCGCTGCTCGTCGCCGGTCTGCTGGTCGTGCGCCTGCCCGACGGGTCGGACACCGCGCGGGAGAGCCCGACGGCTCCCGCGCCCGCGTCGACGCCCGCCGTGGTGGGGCAGCGGGGCGGGGCGGGCGCGGGCGACCCGTACTACCCGGAGGACGGGAACACCGGCTACGACGTGGCCGGGTACGACGTGTCCATCGGCTACGACCCGGCGACCGGCCACCTGGACGGGGTGGCGCGGGTGACCGCTCGGGCGACCGCCGACCTGGTGTCGTTCAACCTGGACCTGCGCGGGCTGGAGGTCTCCTCGGTCGAGGTCGGGGGCGAGGGCGCGGGGTTCGCCCGCGAGGGCGAGCAGGAGCTGGTGATCACGCCGGCCACGCCGCTGGCCGAGGGGGCGGAGTTCACCGCCGTCGTCGCCTACTCGGGTGAGCCGCAGTCGTTGCAGGACCCCGTGCTGGGCACGAACGGGTGGCAGCGGTCCGAGTCCGGCGGGGCGTTCGCGGCGGGCGAGCCGCACTCGGCGACCACCTGGTACCCGGCCAACGACACCCCGCGCGACAAGGCGTCGTTCGCGCTGAGCGCGCGGGTGCCGGACGGCTGGTCGGCGGTGTCGATCGGGCTGGAGAGGGGCTCGACCAGCGAGGGCGGCTGGACCGCGTTCCGCTGGGAGCACCCGGAGCCGGTGGCGACCTACCTGACCACCGTGGCGGTCGACCGGTGGGAGTTCGAGCGGGGCGAGCTGCCGGACGGGACGCCGGTGGTGAACGCGTACGCGCCGGGCGCGGAGGCGGCGCGGGCGCACGGGCGGGAGCTGCCGTCCGTGCTGGCGTTCCTGGCCGACCGGTTCGGGCCCTACCCGTTCGACGCGGCGGGCGGCATCTACCTGGCGGACCGGATCGGGTTCTCGCTGGAGACGCAGACCCGGCCGATCTACGCGGCGTGGGCGGACCTGGAGACGGTGGTGCACGAGAACGCGCACCAGTGGTTCGGCGACGCGGTCACCATCAAGAGCTGGGCGGACATCTGCCTGAACGAGTGCTTCGCCAGCTACTCGACCTGGCTGTGGGCCGAGTCGCTGGGCGCGGACCTGGACGCGGACTACCGGGCCGAGGTCGAGAAGTGGCGCGGCAACACCGGGTACTGGTCGCGGAAGCTGTACGACATGGGGCGCGGCAACGAGTTCCGGGGCGTCTACGACAAGGGCCAGCTGGCGGTGCACGCGCTGCGCGCGCGGATCGGCGACGAGGCGTTCGACCGGGTGCTGAAGAGCTGGGTCTCCGAGCACCTGGACGCGAACGCGTCGTGGCCGGAGTTCGAGGCGCACGTGCAGCGGGTGTCCGGGCAGGACCTGTCGGCGTTCTTCCAGGCCTGGTTCCGGGGTGGCGCGATCCCCGCCGACGAGCACCTGTGGCCGGGCGGCCTGCGCGGATAGGCTGGCGGCATGGCGGTTGTGAAGATCAATGCGATCCACGTGCCCGAGGGGTCCGGCCCCGAGCTGGAGAAGCGGTTCGAGGCGCGGCTGCGCGCGGTGGACGAGGAGCCCGGCTTCCTGGGCTTCCAGTTGCTGCGCCCGGTCGCCGGCGACTCGCGCTACTTCGTGGTGACCCACTGGGCCGACGACGAGTCGTTCGACAACTGGCGGAAGGGCCGCGCCGAGGCCGCGCACGCGGGCGAGCGGGCCAAGCCGGTGGCCACGGGCGCGGACCTGCTGGAGTTCGAGGTCGTGCTGGAGTCCTGGCCTGAGCGCGGCTGACCGCGCGGCCCGGCTGGTCTCGGGGGCGGGCGCGCTGCTGGTGTGCGCGGGCGCCGGGATGGGGGTGGACTCCGGCCTGCCCGACTTCCGGGGGCGCGCGGGCTTCTGGCGCGCCTACCCGCCCTACGAGCGGCTCGGGCTGAGCTTCGAGGAAATCGCGGACCCGGTGCACTTCGCGCGCGACCCGGAGTTCGCGTGGGGGTTCTACGGCCACCGGTTGGCGCTGTACCGGGCGACCGCGCCGCACGCCGGGTTCGCGGTGCTGCGGCGGTTGGGGGCGCGGGCGTTCACGTCCAACGTGGACGGCCAGTTCCAGCTCGCCGGGTTCGCGGGCGTGGCCGAGGTGCACGGGTCGATCCACCACCTGCAGTGCCAGGAGCCGTGCTCCGACGACGTGTGGTCGGCGGACGGGGTCGTGGTGGAGGTGGACCCGGAGACGATGCGCGCGGTGTCACCGCTGCCGACGTGCCCCCGGTGCGGCGGGGTGGCGCGGCCGAACATCCTGATGTTCGGGGACTCCTCGTGGGTGGAGCACCGGACCGGGGAGCAGCTGGCCGAGCTGGCGCGGTGGCGGCGGGCGGCCGGGTCCGGGCTGGTGGTGCTGGAGCTGGGGGCCGGGACGGCGGTGCCCACGGTGCGGCGGTACGCGGAGCTGTCGAGCGCGGCGACCGGGGCGCTGGTGCGGGTGAACCCGCGCGAGGCGGACGTGCGGCACGGGCGCGGGATCGCGGTGCCGGAGACGGCGCTGGAGTTCCTGAACCGGTTGGCGGACGCGGCGGGCTGAGCGCCCGGTGAGCGCGCCCTGGACCGGTCGGTCCGGCACCGGTCAGTCCGGCACGACGAACTGGGCGACCACCGCGCGGTGGTCGCTGCCGGGGACGTCCACGGCCGTGAACCAGTCCACCGGGCAGCGGTCGTCCACCAGCACGTGGTCCAGCGCCACCAGCGGCGGCACGACGCCCTCGTTCGGCCAGGTCGGGGTCAGGCCCGCGCCGACCCGGTCGGCGGCGTCCGCGTAGCCGGTGCCCAGGAGCCTGCGCAGGGGCGCGTGGTCGAGGGTGGCGTTGAAGTCGCCCGCGAGGACCCGGATCGGGCCGTCGGCGTTCCTGGGCGGCAGCGCGGCGAGGTCCCGCCGCCACTGCGCGGGGCCCTGGGGCTCGACCGGTGGCATCGGGTGCACCGACACGACCTCGACGTCGTTGCCGTTGGGCAGCTCGACCACGGCGCTCGCCTGCCGGAAGGAGCTGGGTCCGACCAGGTGCGCCGGGGTGAGCGGGTAGCGGGAGGCGATGCCGGAGCCCGAGCCGCCCGGCTCGTCCTCGAGCACCCGGTGCGGCAGCACGGCGTCCAGCCCGGCGTCCTCCAGGTCCCGCACCATGGCCGGGGACAGCTCCTGCATGGCCAGCACGTCGACGTCCCGCTCGATCACCTCGCGCACGACCACCTCCGCGTCGGCCTTGCCCACGAGGAAGTTCGAGGCCATCACGCGCAGCGGCAGGCCCGCGCCCGCCGGGCGGTCGTCCGCGATCGCCCTGGGGGTGAGGGAGGCGGCCAGGAGCAGGCAGACCGGCAGGACGACCAGCGCGACCGGCCAGCGGCGCAGCAGCAGCGCCAGCGCGCCGACCAGGACGCCCGCGGCGGTCACCAGCGGGGTCAGCGCGGTGGTCGCCGCCAGGTCGCGGTTGCCGTCGACGCCGAGCAGGCGGGTGAGCGCCGGGACGAGGAACCCGACCGCGAGCAGGACCACCAGGGCCGTCGCGGTGCGACCCCCCACGCGGCGCGCCGGAGCTTCGATCACACCGTCTAGTCTGCCCGAATGGACGACCCGACAGTGCTGATCACCGGTTTCGAGCCGTTCGGAGGCGAGCGCACCAACCCGTCGTGGGACGCCGTGCGCGAGCTGGCCGAGCGCGATCCCTCGCTCATCGCGGTGGAGCTGCCGTGCGCCTTCGACGCCTCGGCCCGCGCGCTGCGGGAGGCGGTGGAGCGGCACCGGCCGGACCTGGTGGTGTGCGTCGGGCAGGCGGGCGGGCGGAGCGGGGTCACGCCGGAGCGGGTGGCGATCAACCTCGCGGACGCGCGCATCCCGGACAACGACGGGGCGCAGCCGATCGACGTGCCGGTGGTGGAGGGCGGCCCGGCGGCGTACTTCACCGGGCTGCCGGTGAAGGCGTGCGTGGCGGCGCTGGAGGAGGCGGGCATCCCGGCCTCGGTGTCGCACACGGCGGGCACGTTCGTGTGCAACCACGTGTTCTACGCGCTGATGCACCTGGTGGCGACGGACTTCCCGGACCTGCGGGGCGGGTTCGTGCACGTGCCGTTCGCGCCGGAGCAGGTGGCGGACCGGGAGGGCGTGCCCAGCCTGGAGGTGTCGCGGACGGCGGACGCGCTGGGGCTGATCGTGGCGACCTGCCTGAGCACCACCGACGACCTGGCGATCAGCACCGGCACCCTCAGCTAGCCCGTGCCGGACCGGCGGGACCCCGGCTGGCCGGCGGCGGACCGCCTCACGACGCAGGGGAGCCCCCGTGGACTCCACGGGGGCTCCCCTGCTGTTCCTCGAACTCCAGGGCGGCGGACCGCCTCAAATCACTCGCCCGAGGCCTCGCCCTGGGCGGAGTCGTCGCCGCCCGCCGAGGCCAGGTCCACCGGCGGGGAGTCGGGGACCTTGGTCGGCTTCGGCTCGCTGCGGAAGACGAACTTCGCCTTGTCGTGCTGGTCGGACTCGCCGTCCCAGCCCTCGACGTCGGTGATGACGATCTGGCCGGGCTGGATCTCCCCGAACAGGATCTTCTCCGACAGCTGGTCCTCGATCTCGCGCTGGATGGTCCTGCGCAGCGGGCGGGCGCCGAGCACGGGGTCGAAGCCCCGCTTGGCCAGCAGCTGCTTGGCCTTCTCGGTCAGCTCGATCGCCATGTCCTTGTTCTTCAGCTGCGTCTCGACGCGGGCGATCAGCAGGTCCACCATCTTGATGATCTCTTCGCGAGTCAGCTGGTGGAACACGATGATGTCGTCGATGCGGTTGAGGAACTCCGGGCGGAAGTGCTTCTTCAGCTCGTCGTTGACCTTGTTCTTCATGCGCTCGTAGTTCGAGGCGTTGTCCTGCCCCGACGCGAAGCCCAGTCCGACGGCCTTCGAGATGTCCGAGGTGCCGAGGTTCGACGTGAAGATGATGACGGTGTTCTTGAAGTCCACCGTCCGGCCCTGGCCGTCCGTGAGGCGACCGTCCTCCAGCACCTGCAGGAGGGTGTTGTAGACCTCGTTGTGGGCCTTCTCGATCTCGTCGAACAGCACGACCGAGAACGGCTTGCGCCGCACCTTCTCGGTGAGCTGGCCGCCCTCCTCGTAGCCGACGTAGCCGGGAGGCGCGCCGAAGAGCCGCGAGGCGGTGTAGCGGTCGTGGAACTCGCCCATGTCGATCTGGATGAGCGCGTCGTCCTCGCCGAACAGGAAGTTCGCCAGCGCCTTGGACAGCTCGGTCTTGCCGACGCCGGACGGGCCGGCGAAGATGAACGAGCCCGCGGGGCGCTTGGGGTCCTTCAGGCCGGCGCGGGTGCGCCGGATGGCCTGCGAGACGGCCTTGACGGCCTCGACTTGGCCGATGATGCGCTTGTGGAGCTCGTCCTCCATGCGCAGCAGGCGGGTGGTCTCCTCCTCGGTCAGCTTGAAGACCGGGATGCCCGTCCAGTTCGCCAGGACCTCGGCGATCTGCTCCTCGTCGACCTCGGCGACGACGTCGAGGTCGCCGTCCTTCCACTGCTTCTCCCGCTCGGCCTTCTGGCCCAGCAGGGTCTTCTCCTGGTCGCGGAGCTTCGCGGCGCGCTCGAAGTCCTGCGCGTCGATCGCGGACTCCTTGTCGCGGCGCACGTCCGCGATCTTCTCGTCGAACTCGCGCAGGTCCGGCGGCGCGGTCATCCGGCGGATGCGCATCCGCGCGCCCGCCTCGTCGATGAGGTCGATCGCCTTGTCCGGCAGGTACCGGTCGTTGATGTACCGGTCGGCCAGCGTCGCCGCGGCC
>NZ_JBQGCX010001144.1:0-3006 GCF_052038725.1 Actinosynnema sp. | reverse complement strand
CCGGCGCGGCGCCCACCTGGTGGAACAGGTCTCCAGGGGCGGGCGCGCGGTGCTGCGCCGGGCGCGGCTGGTCTGCCTGCGCGAGGAGTTCGACGAGACCGACGAGGACGCGGCCACGGCGCGCAGGGAGCCGTTCACGAGCAGCGTGCGCTCGGTCAGCGTGGAGCAGCGCGGACCCGTCCGGGCCGTGGTCCGGGTCCAGGGCGTGCACCGGTCGCTGAGCACCGGCCGCGAGTGGCTGCCCTTCACGGTGCGCCTCTACCTCACCGCGGGCTCGGACGCGATCCGCCTCGTGCACACCTTCGTCTGGGACGGCGCCGACGACGACCGGGTGCGCGGCCTGGGCGTCCGGTTCGACGTGCCCCTGCGCGACGCCCCGCACGACCGGCACGTGCGCTTCTCCGGGGATGACGGCGGCCTGGTCCGGGAGGCGGTGCGCGGCATCACCGGCCTGCGCCGCGACCCTGGGGCCCCGGTCCGCGCGGCCCAGGTCGCCGGGCGGGCGCTGCCCCCGGTCGAGACCTGGGACACCAGGGTGAGCGGCAGGCTGAACCTGATCCCGACGTGGGGCGACTACAGCCTGACCCAGCCGGGCCCGGACGGTTGGCTGCTGCGCAAGCGCACCGCGCCCGGTCACGCGTGGGTGCGGGTGGACGCCGGTCACCGCAACCCCGGCCTGGGCTACGTGGGCGGCGCGTCCGGCGGCCTGGCGGTCGGGCTGCGGGACTTCTGGCAGTCCTGCCCGTCCGGCTTGGACGTGCGGGGCGCGGCCGGTGACACCGCGACGGCGACGGCGTGGCTGTGGGCGCCGGACGCGCCGCCGATGGACCTGCGCTTCTACCACGACGGGCTCGGCATGGACACGTTCGCCGAGCAGCTGGAGGGCCTGCAGATCACCTACGAGGACTACGAGCCGGGCTTCGGCACGCCGCTCGGGATCTCCCGCACCAGCGAGCTGACCCTGTGGGCGGTCGACGCCACCCCGGACGCGGGCCGGCTCGCCGCGATGGCCCGCGCCGCCGCCACCCCGCCGCAGCCGGTGGTGTCCCCGGAGCGGCTGCACGCGGCGCGCGTGTTCGGCGACTGGGCCCCGGTGGACCGCTCGACGCCCGCGCGGGCCGCGATCGAGGACCGGCTGGACTTCCTGTTCGCCCACCACCGCGACCAGGTCGAGCAGCGCCGCTGGTACGGCTTCTGGGACCACGGCGACGTGATGCACACCCAGGACGCCGACCGGCACCAGTGGCGCTACGACGTCGGCGGCTACGCCTGGGACAACTCGGAGCTGTCCACGGACCTGTGGCTGTGGTACCAGTTCCTGCGCTCCGGACGGGCCGACGTGTTCCGGGTGGCCGAGGCGATGACCAGGCACACCGGCGACGTCGACGTCTACCACCTGGGCCGGTGGAAGGGCCTGGGCACCCGGCACAACGTGCAGCACTGGGGGTGCAGCGCCAAGCAGCTGCGGATCAGCACCGCCGCGAACCGCAGGTTCCACCACTACCTCACCACCGACGAGCACACCGGCGACCTGGTGCGGGACCTGGTGGACGCCGACCGGACGTTCGTCGCGCTGGACCCGCTGCGCAAGGTCCGCACCGAGCCGTACGAGCCCGACCCGCGCGCGCTGGCCGTTGGCCTGGGCACGGACTGGGGCGCGCTGGCGGCGGCGTGGCTGACCGAGTGGGAGCGCGACGGCGACCCGGTGGCGCGCCGCAAGCTGCTCGGCACGGCGGAGGACATCGGCGCGCTGCGCAACGGCTTCCTGACCGGCGAGGCGCTGTACGACCTGGAGACCGGGCGGTTCGCGCGGGACCGGGTGGCCATCAGCGTCTCGCACCTGTCGGCGGTGTTCGGGCTGGTCGAGGTGTGCAGCGAGCTGGTCGACCTCGGGGCAGGCGCGGGGTTCGAGCGGGCCTGGCTCCAGTACTGCCGGTTGTACGGGGCGACGCGGGCCGAGCAGCAGGCCGAGGTGGGCGGCTCGTGGGACACCGGGTTCCGGCAGATGCACTCCCGGTTGACCGCGTACGCGGCGGCGCGCACCGGTGACGAGGTGCTGGCGCGGCGGGCGTGGGACGAGTTCTTCGGCGGGCAGGAGGGGTACGGGCCGGGGCTGCCGTGGCGGTCCGAGCGGGTGCCCGCGCCGCTGGCGCACCGGCCGGTGGACGAGGCGGCTTTCGTGTCCACCAACGCCAGCGCGCAGTACGGGTTGGCCGCGATCCAGAACCTGGCGCTGATCGGGCACCTGCTGCCGCCGGACCGCGTCGACCGCTGACCGGTTCTCCTCTGATCGGATTTCTCCCCACCTGGTGGGGCGCCGGTTCCGGCGTCCCACCTTTCGGTTGTCGCCGAATCCGCCGTTTTCCCCTTCCCCGCCGTGGAATTCGGCCCGTGCCGTCTGTTTCCCGCAAGGCGCGGGGCCGGTTGGCGCAGGCGGGGCGGTCGCGCCAACCAAGCGCCAATGCCCCGGCCAGGCGAAAAACGCGCTTTTGCGGGCTTTTCCGGCTTTTCACGGGTCAGATGGCGAGGACAGCGCAGTGCCGCGGTCCGAATCCCGCGCCGGGAGCGGCGCGCGTTCGCGCGGCGGGGGGGGGGCGCACTCACACGGGGAGTTCCAGTGGAGCCAGTGGTTTCAGGGGGTCAGGCGGAGGCGGTGCACCGGTCGATCGTCTTCGTGGACATCGCGGGGTCGACGGCGGCCGGGCGGCGGCAGGGCGACAAGGTCAAGATGATCGAGGCGCTGCCGAGGGTGCTGGACGAGGCGGTGTCGGCCACGCGCGCGGGCGCCGCGCAGGTCACGGTGCGCGAGCGCGGGGACGGCGCGCTCATCCTGTTCGACCCGGCGATCCCCAAGGTGCGCCTGGTGACCGAGTTCGCGCGCACGCTCGTGCGGAGCCTGCTGCGCTACAACTCCGGGGCGAGCGAGCAGGCCCGGATGCGGTTGCGGGTCGCGGCGCACCACGGCGAGGTCGTGCCGCTGCCCAACGAGGAGGTCGGGTCGGCGAT
>NZ_JBQGCX010001143.1:0-3144 GCF_052038725.1 Actinosynnema sp. | reverse complement strand
AGCTTCGAGAAGTGGGTCAAGGACGCCCACTTCGGCAAGATGACCTCGGCCCGCAAGGGCGGTGCGATCATCGTCTACGACTACGAGGGCACCGCGATCAAGCGCTACAAGCTGACCAACGCGTGGCCCAAGAGCCTGGAGATCGGCTCGCTCAAGGCCGGTGACACCAGCGTGCTCACCGAGAAGCTCGTGGTCACCTACGAGATGATGGAAGTCGAGTAGTGCGCCGGTCCACGACCGCGGTCGCGCCGGACTCGCCCGCGACGATGCGCACGGAGTTCGCCTTCGAGCTGCCGCGCGGGTACGCGGACGAGTCCGGGACGGTCCACAGGAGCGGCGTCATGCGACTGGCGACCGCCCGCGACGAGCTGGTCCCGCTGCGCGACGACCGGGTGCGGGAGAACTCCGCCTACCTGACCGTGGTGCTGCTGGCGCGCGTCGTCGTCTCGCTCGGGACGATCACCGACGTCCACACCGGGGTCGTGGAGAACCTGTTCGCCTCCGACCTGGCGTTCCTGCAGGACATGTACCGGCGGATCAACAGCGAGGGGCACACCCGAGCCGCCGTGGCCTGCCCGTCGTGCGGCCACGGGTTCTCCGTCGACGTCTCCGGCGGGCGCCTGGGGGAATCGTGACGTACGCGGTCGACCGGCTCCACGAGGAGGTCGCGTACGTCGCCTACCACTTCCACTGGTCGCTGGACTCGATCCTCGACCTGGAGCACCACGACCGGCTGCGGTACGCGGCCGAGATCGCCCGCATCAACACCAGGCGGTGACCCGAAGTGTGGCCCTTCCGCAAGCGAACCCCGGCGCCGACCGGACCTGACGGCGCCGCAGGCCCCGCGCAGGCCGGTCCGGTGCTGCGGGGCGAGTGGCGCGGGCTGCCCCCGATCCAGCGGGCGCTGCCGGAGCACCCGCTGGTGAACCCGGTGAGCTCGTTCACCGGGGGGTTGACGTCCTGGCGCTCCCCGGCGTTCCTGGCCCCGCTCGGGCACTTCGTCGCGGAGTCGGAGCCTTCGGGGGTGATCGGGGAACCACCGCGTGAGGGGGTGGTGTTCTCGCGGCCCTGGGGGATTCCCGCGGGCGTCGGGAGTGCGGCGAGCGGGACGGTCGGGACCTCACCTGCCACCGAGGGCTTGGCAGGTGACGGGTTCACCGGTGGCGGCTTCGCCGAGAGCGCGGCTGCCACCGGTGGGACTGCCACCGGTGGGACTGCCACTCGCGCCGCGACCGCTGCCGGCGGAACCGCTGTGCAGCGCTCGGTCACGCCCGAACCGCCGCCCCTCTCACCGGAGCCGGTGAGCGCCGAACCGGAACCGGTCGTCCGAACGCTCGGTGTCGACCGGCCCGTTCCGGTCGACGTGGAAACGCCCACGTCACCGCGCACCACCGACCCCGTCGAGCCTGTGGCGCAAGCACTCCCGCTGGCGCCGCAGACCCCGAACGCGACTCCGGAACCTGCCGTCCAACGGGTCGCCGAAGCACCTCCGGCCCCGGTGAGCAGGCAGTTCACCGCACCCCCGCGCGCGGTCCGGTCGGGCTTGGGGGAACCGCTGGCGCAGCGACCGGCTGAAACGCCGGTGATGCCGGGTTTTCCCGAGGCTGGCAGCGCACCTTCCGAGGAGTCGGTGAGCGGCCAGCCGTCGAACGGCCTTCCGGTGGGTGACAGCCCGATCAGCGACGGGCCGACCAGCGGTGGGATCACCAGCGTCGAGCCGACCAGCGGTGGGACGACCGGCGACGGGCCGATCAGCGCCGGCCTCGTCGGGGACGAACCGCTGACCGGCGATGTCGTGCGGCGAGCAGTCGCCCCCGATGCTGTTTCCCGAGTTCCCGCAACGGTTTCCAGGTCGGTGGAACTCCCGGTCGTCCCTGCCCCTGCTGCCCCGACCACCACCGTGGGCAAGAGCACGGCGCGGGCGCTGGGGCTCGGCCGGCCCAGGACGATCCAGACCTCCACCACCCCTCCCAGCGCCCCCACCACTCCCGGTGCTCCCAGCACGTCGAGCGCGCCGACCACGCCGCAGCAGGTCGTCCAGCCCGCTGTGCAGCGGTTGGCCGGTGGTGAGCGGCCGGTGTCGTTGACCGAGATCGTGCAGCGCTCGCTGGCCGCCGACCAGCCTGCTGCCCGTGCCGTCGAACTTCCTGTCGAACTTCCCGCTGAGCTCCCGGTGGCGCCGAGCACGCCGAGCGTTCCGAGCGGGACGTCCGCGCCGGTCCAGCGGTTCGAGCAGGCCCCGGTGCTCTCGCTCGCGCCCGGACTGCCGCAGCGGTTCGTCCAGCGCCAGGCCGAGAGCACCGTGTCCGGACCTCAGCCGACCTGGTCGGTGCAGAGGGAACTGGCCGCCCCGAGCGCTCCCGCGCCCGGCCCGCGCATCCCGACTGGCATCGCCGGGCTCACCTCGATGAGCGCCATCGGCTCCACCTCGGCACCTGCCACCGGACTCACCTCGGCGGCTGGCGCCGGAGGCACCTCGGCTGCTGGCGCCGGTCACATGGCGGCGTTGGGCGGCGGGATCGGGTCGGTGGGGCCGTCCGGGTGGAGCCTCGGCGTCTCCCTCGGCGAGGGCCAGCACCAGCCCGGCCTCGCGGTGCAGGGCTACACCGCGCCGCAGCAGGGTTCCTCGGCACAGCAAGCTCTCGCCGCCCAGGAGACTTTCCCGGTCCAGCAGGGTTTTGCCGCGCGACCGGGAATCGGTGCGCCGCAAAGACTCCCGGTGCAGACCGGCCTCCCGGTGCAATCCGGCCCGGCGGTCCAGCTCAGCCCGGCGGCGCAGTCGGCTTCCCCCGCGCAACCGGCTTTCTCCGCGCAACCGGGGTTCCCCGCGCAGTCGGCGTTCCCCGCGCAACCGGGGTTCCCGCCCCCACCGGGTCCCGCCGCGCAGTCCGTCCTCCCCGCGCCACCGAACGTCCCGGCGCCACAACCACTCCCGCTCGCCCCGGCCTTCCCCGAGCCCCCACCGGGTTCCGCCGCCCACCCCCACTTCGCCGTGCAGCGGGAGCTCTACGACCCGCCGCCCGGTGAACCGCCCGTTCCACCGCAGGCCGCACCACCCCCCACCCCGAACGCCCCGCCACCCGGTCACCCGGAAGCGCCCACCGACCCCTCCGCCGCCAGCGCTCCGATGACGGCCAGCGCCTC
>NZ_JBQGCX010001142.1:0-4062 GCF_052038725.1 Actinosynnema sp. | reverse complement strand
GGGCGGTGGATTGGTCTGTTGACAGCGGGCCGCTTTGCTTGGTAATGCATTTTCGGTTTTTCTTCTTTTACCGGATTTGCTCCGATCGTGATCGTCGCTGCATGTCGGGCGATCGCGGTGCGGGCGGGAAGCGGGCGGTGCGCGGCTGCCCGTCCTCGCTTGAGCAGGAGTTTTTGCGATTTGTGGCGTTTTGTGCCCGAAAAACCCTTGTCCGCTGCCCGATCCTCCGGTAGTCGATCTTCGGTGTGGAGGGTCGCCGTCCGGTTCCGCTCGTTCGTCCGTCCAACGCCGCCCGGCCCGGCAGCGGCAGGGGGAATATGTCACTCGTGGTAGCGAACCGGTGAGCACGCTGTGAGCGCACTGCCCGTTTTCTGCCCGGTTCCGGCGCGCTGCGCGCAACTCGGGCCTGACTCGGTCCCCACTTGACCCGAATCTTGCGGCAACCAAAAGCGCGGCGGCTGATGACCAGCGCGGCTGCGCGTTCGCCCGACCTGCCGCGCACAGAGGTCAGGCCGAAGTCCGACTGCCTGAACTTCCCCCTGCCGGGTGCCCGATTTTTTGGGGTTTGCGCGCTTTGGCGAAGGTTGTGCAAAACTTGGAATGAGTCGGATAACGGCCGGATCGGCTGTCGGTATGAGGGAAGGGTGCACGTGTGGCCACGTTGCGTAAACAGGCACAGGATCGCGGTTTGTCGGAGAGGTGTGACCCGTCGTACACCTGAAGTTCTCGTGTCGCTTCCCGAAGTCGACGGCGAATCGCCGCGGACGTGCCGGGGCGGGGTCAGCTTATGACGAGCTGCAACCACGCGCGCAGGACTCACACGCGGTCCCCGCTGGCGCGCACCGGCGCGGGTGAAGTCGGCATCATGATCCCGGAGCAGCCGACGGAGCGCGACGTCGGCGCGATCGACGTCGCGGTGCACGCCGCGGACCCGATCACGCGCGCCCACCTCGCCGAGGAGATCGGCTCCACCGCGGAGTTCAGGCTCGTGCCGCTCGACGCGGGCAAGCCCGTTCAGGGCGTGGTGGTGATCTCCGTCGACAACGTCGACATGACCACGCTGGACTTCATGCGCGAGCACCGGACACCGGGCACGACGTTCTGCCTCATCGTCCGCAGCGCCTGGTACCTCGACTACGCGGCGGCCATCGAGCACGGCGTGCGCGGGGTCCTCTGGCGCGACGAGTACACCCCCGACCGCTTCCGCCGCCTCATCCGCACCGCGCACCAGGGGCAGGCGGACTTCCCCAACTCCATCCAGGCCGGCCTGCTGGAGTACCTGCAGCGGTTGCAGGAGCACGTGCTGGTGCCGAGGGGGTTGACGTCGTCGGGGCTCCAGGCCCGCGAGGTCGAGATCCTCAGGCTGATGGCGGACGGCATGACCCTGGAGGAGATCGCCCGCGAGCTGGCCTACTCGGAGCGGACGGTGAAGAACGTCTTCTACAACCTCATCAAGCGGCTGAACCTGCGCAACCGCACGCACGCCGTGTCCTACGCGATCCGCTCCGGGCTCATCTGAGGGGGACGGGGGCGCCGTGCTCGCGGTGCAGCGCCAGCACGGCCCCACGCCGGGCCCCCGCCCCCCTCAGCACCGGTCCCTCAGCAGCGCCCCCTCAGCCCCGTGCGCGCGCGGACCCCGCCGCGGGGACGCCCGGCCCGGCGGTCGCCCGGCGCCGCAGACCGCACGCCAGCGTGGCGCAGGCCGCCGCCGGGATCAGCAGCGCCAGCAGGTAGGCGGGAGGTCCGGTCAGACCGGTGAGCAGGTCGAGGTTCGCCACCGCCAGACCGGTGAACACCGCCAGCCCCGCGAACCCCAGCAGCGGGGCGACGAGGGTCGACCAGCGCCCGCCACCGGGAGTGCGGCGGAAGAAGGCGACCA
Source organism: Actinosynnema sp. (assembly GCF_052038725.1). Taxonomy (NCBI): domain Bacteria; kingdom Bacillati; phylum Actinomycetota; class Actinomycetes; order Pseudonocardiales; family Pseudonocardiaceae; genus Actinosynnema; species Actinosynnema sp. Next base: position 2,183 of record NZ_JBQGCX010001142.1, on the reverse strand, counting down.
CGGCCAGCGCCGCCCCGGTCTGCACCACGAGCAGCGCCAGCGTCCCCACCCCCACCAGCCACGGGAACAGCTGCGTGAACGGGTGCACCCCCGCGGCCGTGAACACCCCCAGCACCAGGAGCGTCACGCAGGTCTGCGTCGCGCTCGCCCGGTGCGGGCTGCGGAAGCGGGGGTGGGTGCGCCCCAGGGCGTCGGGCAGCAGGCCGCCGCGCCCCAGGGCGAACAGGTAGCGGGACAGCGTGTTGTGCAGCGCCAGCAGCACCGCGAAGACGCTCGTCACCACCAGGACCTGCACCACGTCGGTGGCGGCCTGGCCGAGGTGGCGCGTCGTCACGGCGGTCACGAAGCCGACCGGGTCCTCCGCCGCCCGCGCCGCCACCGCGCCCGACCCGTGCGCCAGCCCCACGGCCCAGGTCGTGGTGGCGTAGAACAACCCCATCAGCACCACGGACGCGTAGGTCGCCCTCGGCACGGTGCGCCGGGGCTCGCGCGCCTCCTCGCCGTACACCGTGGCCGCCTCGAAGCCCACGAAGCAGGTGAAGGCGAACAGCAGCGCCACCCCCGGCGCGCCCGCGACGAGCGCGGACGGCGCGAAGGCGTCGGCGTTGACGCCCTCGGCCCCGCCCGAGGTGATCACGGCGAGGTCGAACGCCACCAGCACGAGGACCACGGCACCCATCAGCACGCCCAGCACCCGCGCCGACAGGTCGAGCTCCAGGTACCCCAGCACGCCGACCGCGAGCAGCGCGGCCAGCGCCAGCGGCTGCCAGGGCACGTCGACGCCCCACCGCGCCAGCAGGTCGTGGCCGAACTCGCCGAACTGGCCCGTGATCCCCACCAGCAGGCAGTTGTACGCCAGCAGCGCCACCCCCGCCGCGGCCTGCCCGGCGCGCGGGCCGATCCCCAGCGCGACGAACGCGGTGAAGCCGCCCGCGTCGGTGACGTGCTCGCTCATGCCCGCGTAGCCGACCGCGAACAGCAGCAGCACCACCGCCACGACCGCGACCCGCCCCGGCGCGCCGACCCCGCTCGCCGCGACGGCGACGGGGCCCGCGCCCAGGGTGGCGCCGAGCGGGGCCGCGGCGGACACCACCAGGAAGACGATGCCCGCCGTGCCGACCGCGGACTGCTTCAGCTGCCGGGACTGGCTGCTCGACACCACCACTGACCTCCTCGCAGAGCGGTCACCGCAGGAAGCGGGCCAGGACGTTCCGGGTCACCTTGGAGGCGGTGTTGTCGCCCCCGTTGTGGGGCAGCGCGCCGCACCACGCGATGGAGCCGACGGAGAACACCGCGCCCGCGTTCGGGTAGTCGACCAGCACCATGTCGGCGCGCACCGCGGCGTTGACGCTGCCGGACTGGCCGGAGTCGGACACCCCGATCTCCTCGCTGCAGTGCTGGTAGGAGTCGGAGAACCCGGTCGCCGACGCCAGCACCACCGCCCGCGCGGGCGTGCCGAGGGCGTGGTCGGCGCGGTCGATCTCGAAGCCCGCCGCGCCGTGCCCGCAGATGAGGCCGGGGTGGTCGCCGATCGGCTCGTCGTCGCCCAGCCCCTCGAACACCCACTTCACCGACGGGTCGAACGACTCCGGGGTGCGGTGGTAGGGCCTGCCCGGTCCCAGCCCCTGCGCGGTGAACCCGACGCCGACCAGGGACTGCGGCGTGCGGTTGCGGTAGCGCCACAGCCCGCCCTGGGTCCCGGTGAAGCTCAGGTCGCCCTCGCCGGGCGCGGACTCCCAGATCCGGGTGGACGGGGCCTTGCGGCGGATCTCCACCGTGTGCCCGCGCTCGGGGTCCGGCTCGGTGACCCAGTAGAAGCCGTTGCCGGTCAGGTTCACGAGCCTGCCGCCACCGTCCAGGTAGGACCGGAGCGAGTCGAGCATCCGCTCGGACCAGTACTCGTGGTGGGTGCCGGTGAGCACGACCCGGTAGCGGCGCAGCAGGTCCGCGCCCTCGCGGTGCAGGTCCTCGTCGGTGGCCACGTCGAACTCGTGCCCGGAGTCGCGCAGCCACCGCGCGAGCACCAGGTCGGCGGGGAACTGGTGCAGCCCGCCCTCACCGCCGTCCAGCGCGGGCTCCACGTACTCCCGGCGCATGGTGACGATCGGCAGCGCGCGCGAGGAGTAGCAGACCCCGGACCCGTCCGAGTGGTGGTCGTAGAGGCTGTTGAGCCGGTTGTCCAC
>NZ_JBQGCX010001141.1:0-2779 GCF_052038725.1 Actinosynnema sp. | reverse complement strand
GGCACTCATGCTCGCGGGCTCCGTGCTCGCGGCGGTCCACCACGCCGAGGTGGTGGCGCACCGGGTCGGCGAGCCGTTCGGGTCACTGGTGCTCGCCGTCGCGGTGACCATCATCGAGGTCGCGCTCATCGTGACCTTGATGATCTCCGGTGGGCCCGAGGCCGCCACCCTGGCCAGGGACACCGTCTTCGCGGCGGTGATGATCACCACGAACGGCATCATCGGCCTGTCGCTGCTGCGCGGCGCGCTGAAGTACCAGGTCGTGCCGTTCAACGCCGAGGGCAGCGGCGCCGCGCTGGCCACGGTGACCACGCTGGCCGTGCTGAGCATGGTGGTGCCGACGTTCACCACCGGCGCGGCCGGGCCGGAGTTCACCACGCCGCAGCTGGTGTTCGCCGCGCTGGCCTCGCTCGCCCTGTACGGCATGTTCGTGTTCGCCCAGACGGTGAAGCACCGCGACTTCTTCCTCCCCGTGGACATGGAGGACGAGGCGCCCGTCGACTCCAACGACGAGCACGCCCCGCCGCCGTCCAACCGGGAGGCCTGGACCTCGCTCGGGCTGCTGCTGGTCGCGCTGGTCGCGGTCGTCGGCCTGGCGAAGGTCGAGTCGCCCGCCATCGAGGCCGGGGTGGCCTCGCTCGGGCTGCCGCAGTCCTTCGTCGGCGTGGTGATCGCGCTGCTGGTGCTCCTGCCGGAGACCCTGGCCGCCGTGCGCGCCGCCGGTCGCGGGCGGGTGCAGATCAGCCTCAACCTCGGGTACGGCTCGGCGATGGCCAGCATCGGCCTCACCGTGCCGGTGATCGCGCTGGCCACCATCTGGCTGGACGGTCCGCTCATGCTCGGGCTGGAGGCGACCCAGATGGTGCTGCTGGCCATGACCGTCGTGGTGAGCATGTTGACCGTGGTGCCCGGACGGGCGACGCGGTTGCAGGGCGGCGTGCACCTGGTGCTGCTCGCGGCGTTCCTGTTCCTGGCCGTCAACCCCTGAGGGTCCGCTCGGCCCAGCGGGGCCCCGGCGCCGGTTCCCGGTGCCGGGGCCCTTCGGGTTCTCCGGGCCGAGGGCGGTCCTCGGCGCCGCACTGCCGGGCGGTCCGAGGCACTAGGCTCGGGGCCGCGCGACGCGGTGCGCGGCGCGGGGGACGGGGGTGCCGATGTCGGACCGGGGTGGCGGGTTACCCCAGGGCGGGGCGCTTCGCGCGCTCGACCCCACCAGGGGCGCGGTCCGGTGAAGCTGCTCGCTGCCGGGCGCGACGCGGACGTGTACGCGCTCGACGCCAACCGGGTGCTGCGCCGGTACCGGCGGGGCGGTGACGCCGCCGCCGAGGCGGAGCTGATGGGGCACCTCGCGCGGCACGCGTTCCCGGTGCCCGAGGTGTACCAGGCCAAGGGGCCGAACCTGGTGATGGAGCGGCTGTCCGGGCGGACGCTGCAGGCGGCGCTGCGGGCGGGCGACGCGGAGCCGGGGCTGGCGGGGCGGCTGCTGGCGGACCTGCACGCGCGGCTGCACCGGGTGCCGGGGCGGCAGGGGGACAAGGCGCAGCGGGTGCTGCACCTGGACCTGCGGCCGGAGACCGTGGTGCTCACGCCCAAGGGGCCGGTGGTGGTCGACTGGACGCGCGCGGGGGAGGGGCTGCCCGACCTGGACGTGGCGGCGACCGCGGTGGCGCTGGGGCAGGTCGCGGTGGGCGGGCAGGCGGGGGACGCGGCGCTGGCGCGCGCGGTGCTGCCGGTGTTCCTGGCGGCGGCCGGTGGGAACCCGGTGCGGCTGGTGGAGCAGGCGCTGGCGCTGCGGGGGGCTGATCCGAACCTGACGGTGCGGGAGTCGGTGGACCTGAGCGAGGCCGCTGCGCTGGTGCGGCGGACCTGAGACCTGTCCGGCGGTTGGCCAGGGGTGGGGCGGGCGCCGTGATTCCAATTGATTCCATGACTTCAGTGCTGATCGAAAGCAGACCTCCGGTGGGAGCCCTGGGCTCTGGCGCTGCCCTGAGTGCCGATGCCGCCGGGACGGACCCCGCTGCTTCGGCGCTGGTCCGGCTGGGTGCCGGTGTGCGGCTCGGTGGACCTGTTCCGGGGTGTTCGCCGGGGGCACACTGGGGGTGAGGACTTGGCGCGCTTCCCCCGCGTCGGGCGAGTGGTTCGCCGAGGGTGGGGGGCGCGCGTGTCCGGTGTGCGGGTGGCGCTGGCCGCGGTGGAGCGGGGGTGGCCGGTGATCCCGCTGCGGCCCGGTGGGAAGGCGCCCGTCCTGCGGGACTGGGACCGGCGGGCCACCGCCGACCCCGATCGGGTGCGCGCCTGGTGGGCCCGCGCGCCGTTCAACGTCGGCATCGCCTGCCGGGGGGCCGGGCTGCTGGTGGTGGACCTGGACGTCCCCGGCGGTCGCGAGGTGTTCGAGGGGCTCGGGTCCTGCCCGGTCACCTACCGCGTCGGCACGCCCAGCGGCGGCGAGCACCACTACTTCCGGGCCCCACCCGTCCGGCTCGGCAACTCCGCGGGCCGGCTCGGGCCGCGCGTGGACACCAGGGGCGTCGGCGGGTACGTGGTCGCGGCCGGGTCCGTGGTGCGGGGCGTCCGGTACCGGGTGCTGTGCGACGAGCCGGTGGCCCCCGCGCCCGAGTGGCTGGTCGCCGCCCTCGCACCGGTGCCACGGTTGCCCGCCACGCCTGCGGTCACCCCGTCGTCGCGGCGGATCCGGGCCTACCGGGACGCGGTGGTGGCGGGGGAGGTCGAGCGGGTGCGCGGGGCGCTGCCGGGGACCCGCGCGCACGTGGTGTTCACGGCC
>NZ_JBQGCX010001140.1:0-2843 GCF_052038725.1 Actinosynnema sp. | reverse complement strand
GCCGCGACAGCTCCTTGCGCGCCGCCCGCTGGTCCGCCGCCGACGACGGGGCCTTCACGGTCGCCGCGGCCGTCGGGGCGGCAGCCGCCGCGCTCTGCCGGTCGCGCCGCTGGAGGTACTCCTCGATCCCGCCGACCAGGTCGGTCAGCCCGCCGTCGCCGAACAGCGCCACGACCTTGTCGCACACCCGCTCCACCAGGTACCGGTCGTGCGAGATCACCACCAGCGTGCCCGGCCACGAGTCGAGCAGGTCCTCCAGTTGCTGGAGGGTGTCGATGTCCAGGTCGTTGGTCGGCTCGTCGAGCAGCAGCACGTTCGGCTCGCCCATCAGCAGCCGGGCGAGCTGCAGGCGCCGCCGCTCGCCGCCGGACAGGTCGGCGACCGGGGTCCACTGCCGCTGCGAGGAGAACCCGAACCGCTCGGCCAGCTGCGACGCGGACAGCTCCATCTTCCCCAGCACGATCCGCCGCGCCACCTCCTCGACGGCCTCCAGCACCCGCATCGACCCGTCCAGGTCGTGCAGCTCCTGGCTCAGGTGCGCGAGCTTGACCGTCTGCCCCTCGATCCGCTTCCCGCCGCCGTCCAGCTCCCGCTCACCGGCGAGCGCGCGCAGCAGCGTGGTCTTCCCGGACCCGTTGACGCCGACGATGCCGATCCGGTCGCCGGGACCCACGCGCCAGGTCAGGTCGCGCACCAGCGTGCGGTCACCGACGGTGAGGGTGGCGTTCTCCAGCTCCACGACCGTGCGCCCCAGCCGCCGCTTGGCGAACGCCATCAGCTCCACGGTGTCGCGCGGCGCGGGCACGTCCGAGATCAGCGCCTCGGCGGCCTCGATGCGGTAGCGCGGCTTGGACGTGCGGGCCGGGGCGCCCCGGCGCAGCCAGGCGAGCTCCTTGCGGGCCAGGTTGCGGCGCTTCTCCTCGGCGGCGTCGGCGAGCCTGCCGCGCTCGGCGCGCGCGTACACCCAGTCCGCGTACCCGCCCTCGTATTGCTCGACGCGCCCGCCGACGACCTCCCAGGTGCGGGAGCAGACCGTGTCCAGGAACCACCGGTCGTGGGTCACCACGACGAGCGCGGTGCGCCGGGACAGCAGGTGCTCGGCCAGCCAGCGCACGCCCTCGACGTCCAGGTGGTTGGTGGGCTCGTCGAGCACCACCAGGTCCAGCTCCTGCACGAGCGCGGCGGCCAGCGCGACGCGGCGCCGCTCGCCGCCGGACATGGTGCCGACCGGCGAGTCCAGCCCGAGGGCGGTGATGCCGAGGCCGTCGAGCACGGACCGCACGCGCGGGTCGGCGGCCCACTCGTGCTCGGCGGCGAAGTTCAGCGGCGCGATCACGGCGTCGCGCACGGTGGAGCCCTCGGCGAGCGTGGTGCGCTGGGTGACCACGGCCATCCGCAGCCCCCGGTTCTGGCTGACCCGCCCGTCGTCGGGCTCGGCGATGCCCGCCAGCACCTCCAGCAGGGTGGTCTTGCCGCCGCCGTTGAGGCCGACGACGCCGATCCGGTCCCCCTCGCCCACGCCCAGGGACACCCCGTCGAGCAGCGGACGCACACCGAACGACTTGGAGACGTTCTCCAAGTTGACCAAGTTGGCCATCAACTCACCTTTAAGTAGTTAAGCGTGGACCTCGGGCGGCGTGGGGCGAGGTGACTCCTCGGCCCCGACCACCCGCGCGCCGGGCACCGGCCCCTGGGCTACGCGCACCGTGCGGCACACGCCCGCCCCCGCCAGCTCCGCCGCCACCCGCACCGCCGTGTCGCCGTCCTCGCACAGGAACGCGCAGGTCGGCCCGGACCCGGACACCATGCCCGCCAGCGCCCCCGCGTTGACCCCGGCGCGCAGCGTGCGCCGCAGGTTGGGCCGCAGCGACACGGCGGCGGCCTGCAGGTCGTTGCCCAGCAGCAGCGCGAGCTGGCGCGGGTCGCCGGAGGACAGGCCCTCCAGGACGGCCTCGGCCTCGCCCACGCGCGGCGGGTTGCCCTCGGCGCGCAGCCGGTCCAGCTCGCGGAACACCTCGGGCGTGGACAGCCCCTGCTTGTCGAACGCCAGCACCCAGTGGAACGGGTGCTTGCCGAGCACGGGCACGAGCCGGTCGCCCCGGTCGGTGCCGAGCGCGGTGCCGCCGTAGAGCGCGAACGGCACGTCGGCGCCGATCCGCCCGGCCAGCTCGGCCAGCTCGTCGCGGGTGGTGTCGAGCTTCCACAGGGCGGCCAGCGCGACGAGGGTGGCCGCGGCGTCGGCGGAGCCGCCCGCCATGCCGCCCGCGACCGGGATGGCCTTGCGGATGCTGACCCTGACCTTGACGTCCTCGGGGTCCCGGCCGGTGTGCTCGGCCAGCACCCGGACGGCCTTCCAGGCGAGGTTGGACGGGTCGGTGGGCACCGACTCCGCCCCCTCCCCGCGCACCTCGACCCCTGGGTCGTCGGAGGCGCCGACGGTGACCTCGTCGGTCAGCGACAGCGCCTGGAAGATCGTGACGAGGTCGTGGTACCCGTCGTCGCGGAGGTCGCCCACGGCCAGGTGCAGGTTGACCTTGGCCGGGACGCGGACGGTGACCGGAGGTGGGACTACGGCGAGCACAGGTGAAGCCTACGGGCGCGACGGGGGTGCGCGCTGCCGCCCCGCGCGCGGAACGCCCCTCACCCGTGCGGGCGAGGGGCGTTCCGGTGCTGGTCAGCGCGCGTCAGACGGGCAGGACGGCGCCGTTGAAGGTCTTGGTGATGTAGTCCTTCACGTCCTGCGACTGGAGCAGCTCGGCCAGGTCCTTGATCCGCTTGTCGTCCTTGAGCTCGGCGCGGGTGACCAGGCCGTTGGCGTTCGGGTTGCCCTCGGCCTTCTCCAG
>NZ_JBQGCX010001139.1:0-2079 GCF_052038725.1 Actinosynnema sp. | reverse complement strand
GCTCGCCGACCCGTTCCGGGAGACCCACGCCAACCGGTGGCGCGCCGAGTTGACTGGGGTGCGCCCGCAGCTCATCGGCGCTACCGTGCGGCGCCTGCACTCGGCCGGGCTGCTCGTGGCCACCGGCCGCTACCTCGCCTCCACCGACGCGCGCGGGGGCAACGGCGGCAAGCTGCTGCCGGTCCACGCGCTCAACCTCTCCGTGCTCTCCGAGCACCAGGCCGCCCGCTCCGACCGGGCCGCGACCGCCTGACCTTCACACCGGGACCGTGCCGCACGCGCTCGTGCGGCCGTTCCGTGCTGCCCAACATCGTTTTTCTGTAGGGGGATGACCTTTCGTGGCGCGTGATCACGCCCGCCTGTCCGTGCACATCTGGGACGACGCCGACTTCATCGAGCTGTCCGCCGTCGCCAAGCTGCTCTACCTCCAGCTCGTGTCCCAGCCCAAGCTCGCCTACTCCGGGGTGCTCGACCTGGCGGCCCGCCGCTGGGCCCGCTCGCACCCGGACCTGGACCTGGCCGCCGTGCGCGCCGCGCTGAGCGAGCTGGACGCGGCGCGGTTCCTGGTGGTCGACCAGGAGACCGAGGAAGTCCTTGTCAGGTCGTTCATCCGGCGCGACGAGCTGTGGAAGCAGCCCAACGTCCTGCGCGCCGCGCTGAGGTCGGCGTTCGAGCTGGTCTCGCCCATCCTGCGCGGCGCGCTGGCCAGGGAGCTGCGCCGCCTGCCGGTGGAGGTGACCGGCCAGGCCCCGATGCTGGCCGCCGAGGAGCTGGAGGCCGGGACGCGGTCGCTGCCCGCCTCGGTGACGGCCGCGCTCAACACCCGCTCGCCCCGCAGGCCCACCACCACCCCGACCCACCGGGAACCGGTCGCGGGCACCACCGCGAACCCCTCCGCCACCCCTTCGGCGACCCCTTCCAGCACCCCTTCGGCGAAGGACGGGGGAGAAGGGAGTAGGGAGCGGGAGAGTGGAGTAAGCCCTCTTGCGTTGGCAGACAAGGAAGTGGGGTCTCCCCCGCCCGCTCCCGCGCGTGGCGGCACCCGCGCACGCGAGGAGCACCCCGAGGTGTCTGGGAACGACGGGCGGGTCACGGCGGCGACCGGCTCCGCGCGGCAGGCCCGCCACCGGGAGGCTGCCCGGCTGGTGACGGTGCACTGCCCGGCCCAGCCCCGGCGGGTGGAGCAGTCCTTGCGCGGTCAGGTGGTCGAGTTGCTGCGCGAGGGCATCGAGCCTGCCGTGATCGCGATGGGGTTGCGGGTGTGGGCGCACAAGTCGCTGCCGCCGTCGTGGGTGCCGGAGCTGGTGGGCGAGGTGATGCGCGCCCGCACGCTGCCCGGCGACCAGGCCGCGCGCCGGGAGCTGGCCACCGCTGGGACGGTGGAGCGGATGCGCGCGGACGCGATCGCCGAGGACGACCGCTCGCCGGTCGGGCTGGTGGTGCGAGGTGAGCTGCCCGCGCACGCCGACGCCGCCGAGCTGCGCGCGGTCGTGGACGCCGCGTTGGCGGCCACGGTCGGGCTGGACAAGGACGCCTTGACCGGGGCGGGGGTGGCCGCGTGAGCGCGCAGGTCCTGACCCGTTCGCAGATGCGGGCGCTGCTGTGGCACTACCGGATCGCTGGTGAGGGGCAGCTGCCCGAGCAGGTGGTGACCGCCTGGTGGCGGGAGCTGCGCGGGCACACCGCCGCCCAGATCCAGACCGCGTTGGCGTCGGTGCCCGCGCAGCGGGTTGGGCGCGTGAGCCCGGCCGAGGTCGTGCAGCTCGTGCAGCTGGCCGCGCTCGCCCCGGAGGCGGACGCGGGGTCGGCGCGCCCGCCGCTGCCGGTGGCCGAACCGGACCGGGTGCGGGAGCGGGCGCGGTTCGCGGTCGCCGGGCAGCGCGGCATCCGCGCGGTGTACGAGGCGATGGGCTGGACCAGACCGCCCGAGGCCGAGGAGGCGGGGCGGGTGCGCTGCCCGTACTGCTGGGCGCACGCGGGTCGGGTGTGCCGCCCGATCACCCGCACCCGCGACGGCCGTCGCGAGGACCGCGACCCGGTGACGCGGATGCATCCGTCCCGGCTGGCCGCCGCCCACGA
>NZ_JBQGCX010001138.1:0-3423 GCF_052038725.1 Actinosynnema sp. | reverse complement strand
CCGGGCGCGGCCACCAGGGGGGCGCGCTCGGCGCGCAGCACGCCCGCGCCGAGCAGGCCGGACGGCGCCGCGCCGCGCGCCGCGCCGGTCAGGTCGGTCGGGACCGGGTGGGTGATCTGGGCGTGCGCGGGTGCGACGGGCAGGGTGGCGAGCAGGCCCGCCGCGAGGGTGGTGGCGGTGGCCCTGAGCAGCGCTCTGGTGAGGCTTGACAGCACGCGTCCTCCAAGGTGGTCCTGGCCGGGAAGCGCCCGGCGTCACCGAGGAAGTTAGGGACGTCGGGGGCGACGAGGTCCGCAAAACCGCGCGCGGGGACGTCGCGCCACCCGTCGGCGCGGTCCCTCCACCCGGCCAGCCGGACCACCACCACGGCGGGTGACGGGCGACAGCGCGCCCGGCTCCGGGGTGTGCCCCGTCCGGGATCGGGTGCCCGGGGTCGGATCTCCGGCGGCCCCCGGCGTCCCGGCGTCCCGCGCTCGTCCCACCCGAGCGGTGTTCTCGCAGGTGAGGGCACCGGGAACGTCCCAGCGTCCCAGCCTGCCGCCGGTCGGTGCCGCCTCCCGCGCCACCGTGCGAAGGTGACCCGGTCAGCGCAGGCGAAGATCGGGAGGACCCCCATGAGCAGCAGCGGAAGACCCGCCCCGGCCGACCGGACCTGGCAGGGCTCGGCGCAGCTCCACGCCGGGCGCTGAGGACGGGCGCTGAGGCACGGGCGCCCCTGACGCCTACTGCAGCGCCGCCTGGCACGCCCGCCAGTCGCCGAAGTCGCCGCGCGCCGCGTACAGCCGGTGCGCGGCCTGGATGTTCCACTCCGGGTCGAACGCCACCAGCGGGGAGCCGCCCAGCTCGCGCAGCCGCCCGTCCGAGATCTGGAAGACCCCCCAGTTGCGGCTGCCGTTGGTGTTCGGCAGCACCCACAGCGGGTCCAGGAACGAGGTGCAGCGGGCGATCGCCACGGCCGCGTCGGGCTCCAGCGCGAACACCTCGCGCACCCGCCGCTCCACCCGCTCCGGCGTCCACGTGGACATGTCCACCCGCCCCGCGTAGAGCGCCTCCCTGGTCCCCGCGTCGACCACTCCCCTGGGCTCCAGCCCGGCGAGCACCTGGAACGCGGTGAGCCGCCGCAGCGTCTCCGGCCCGAACGAGCCGTCCACGGACATCCGCGCCCGCGCCCGCACGAGCAGCTGCTGCAACTCGCGCACGCAGCTGTCGTGCTGGCCCATGACGACCGACTCGCACGCCGGGGAGAACAGCAGCCGGTCGTCCACCTCCGGGGTCCCGCCGCGCGGCCACAGCGCCGCCGACACCACCACCAGCGCCACGACGGCCAGCGCGAGGAGCCCGAGCACCCGGCGGGGCACGCGACGCCCCGGTGGGCGGCCCGTTCGCCCGGCGAGGCTGATGACCTCCGGGTAGCCCGGCGCCACCACGGCCTCGCCGGACCCGCGCGGAACCCCGGCCGAGCGGGCGTCCCCCGTTTCCGGCGCTTTTCCCGCCGGACCCCTGGTTTCACCCCCGCTGATTTCCGATTCGGCGCTCGAGGCCCCCGCGCGCGTTTCCGGAACAGCGGGTTCCGGAATTCCGGCGAAACCCTCGGACGACTTCCCTTCGGAATCGCGAACCGCGGGAACGCCCTCCCCGCCGTCCGCGCCCTCGCTCCGGCTGCCCCTGGACAGGTCGGCCAGCGCCCACAGCCGGTGCAGCTCCCGCTGCTCCCCGCCGGTGGCGCCGCACGCCTTGGCGAAGCTGTGCACGATCCGGTAGTCGGCGGGCACGCTGGCCCCGGAGCAGTACCGGTGCAGACTGGACCCGCTGACCCCGGCCTGCTTGCCCAGCCGGTCGAACCCGCGCCCGCTCCGCTCCTTGAGCATTCTCAGGTAGGCGGCGAACCGGGCGTCCGGCTGCACGGGTGTCACGCGAGCCTCCTCGCCCCTGGGCTGATGACGGGGAGAAGCTAGCACCGCGCAAAGGGGCCTGAAACGGGATAACTCCCGCCTACCCCCAGGCGCCGACGACGTCGCGCGCCACCACCGGCAGGGAGAACATGGGGTAGTCGAAGCGGATCGCGTTCTCGTGCTCGGCGCGGGAGGTCGCGGCGACGCAGTCGGTGACCGTGTGCACCCGGTAGCCGCTCTCGTAGGCGGTGCGCATGGTGGACTCGACGCAGCAGTTCGTGAGGAACCCGCCGAGCACGACGTCGGTGACGCCCTTGCTGCGGAGCATGAAGTCCAGGTTGGTGCTGGCGAACGCGTCCAGCCCGCGCTTGCCCTCCACGACGATGTCGCCCGCGCGCGGCGCGAGGTCGTCGACGATCGCCGCGCCCCAGCTCCCCCGCACGAACGCCTTCCCGTCCACGACGCCCTTGAGGATGCCGTACGGGGTGGCGGTGATCTCGTGGTAGCCCTCGGCGAAGGCGATGGGCGTGTGCATCACCACCGCGCCCGCCGCGCGGGCCGCGTCGACCAGCTCGACGGTCTTCGGCAGCATCCCGGTGTCGGCCATGACGGGCGCGACGGCCTCGTGCAGCGCGCCCCCCTGGCTGGTGAAGTCGTTCTGGTACTCGATCAGCACCACGGCGGTCCTGGCCGGGTCGAGCGCGAGCTGGGAGGACATCGGCGGCACCCCTCACGTCGGCGGTCGCCCCGGAAGCCGGGGCCGTCGCATTCAACGGCCGGGCGGCGGTCCGGGGCAATGCGGCACGCGGGTGGTCCCGCCGAAGGCACCCGCCAGGACGCGGACAGGCCCCGCCCACCCCCGGAGGGGCGAGCGGGGCCTGTCCCCGGTGCGGCGCTCAGGCCGCCCCGGTCACTCCTCGTCCTTGCCCGACCCGGCCGTCGCCTTGAGCGAGCCCGGCGACGCCTTCGCGTCGGGGTCGTTGCGGGTCTTGATCAGGCTGGCCACGGTCACGACCACCAGGATGCCGATGATCACGCCGAGGCTGAGCGGGGTCGGGATCTCCGGGACGCTCGGGTCGATGTCCACGTGCGCCCAGTGCAGGATCAGCTTCACGCCGATGAAGCACAGGATGACCGCGAGGCCGGCGGACAGGTAGACCAGGCGGTCCAGCAGGCCCTTGACCAGGAAGAACAGCGCCCGCAGGCCGAGCAGCGCGAACGCGTTCGCGGCGAAGACGATGAACGCCTCGTCGGTCACGCCGAACACCGCCGGGATGGAGTCGAGCGCGAACAGCAGGTCGATGCTGCCGATCGCGAGCAGCACCACCAGCAGCGGCGTGGCCAGGCGCTTGCCGTCGACCTTGGTGGTGAGCTTGCCGCCCACGTACTCGTTGGTCATCGGCAGCATCCGGCGGACGGTCTTGACCGCGATGTTGTTCTCGACGTCCGGGTCCTCGTCGCGGTGCCGGAACAGCTGCACGCCCGTGTAGATGAGCAGCAGGCCGAACAGCAGGAACATGAACGAGAACAG
>NZ_JBQGCX010001137.1:0-1530 GCF_052038725.1 Actinosynnema sp. | reverse complement strand
GCCGGTTGCGGCGCGGCGCCCGGTCAGGGGCCCGCCCCGCACGTCACCACCCCCGCCGCGCCCGAGACCGCCCGGCTCACCGAGGCCGACGTCAACGCCTGGCTCGACGGGGTCATCCCCTCCGGCATGGAGACCGGCGGGGTCGTCGGCGCCACGGTCTCCGTCGTCCACGACGGCGAAATCCTCACCGCGCGCGGCTACGGCCTGGCCGGGACCGGCGACGCCCCCACCCCGGTCGACCCGGAGAAGCACCTGTTCCGGCCCGGTTCGGTGTCCAAGCTGGTCACCGCCACCGCCGTGATGCAGCAGGTCCAGACGGGCAAGATCGACCTGGACGCCGACATCAAGCAGTACCTCGACTTCGACCTCCCCACCGAGTTCGACACCCCCATCACCACCCGCCACCTGCTCACCCACACCGCGGGCTTCGAGGAGCGCGTCACCAACCTCATCCGCCTCGACGGCGTCCGCGCGAACCTGCGCGAGGAGCTGGTGACCGACCCGCCCGCGCAGGTCTACGCGCCGGGCACCACCCCCGCCTACTCGAACTACGGCAACTCCCTCGCCGGCTACCTGGTCGAGCGGGTCACCGGCACCCGGTTCGAGGACTACGTCCAGCGCGAGGTCTTCGACCGGATCGGCATGACCTCCTCCTCGTTCGAGCAGCCGCTGCCCGAGCGCCTGGCCGACCGCATGTCCGGCGGCTACAACGACTCCGCCAACCCCACCGCCCAGCCGTTCGAGACCGTCACCACCTCGCCCGCGGGCGGAATGACCTCCTCCGCCACCGACATGGCCCGCTTCATGCTGGCCCACCTCGGCGCGCAGACCGGCGGCACGCTGCTGCTGGACGAGGCCACCACGAAGCTCATGCACCAGGGCGCGCTCGGCGCCGAGCAGCTCGGCGGCCTGGCCGACGGCCCGCGCATGACCCTGGGCTTCTTCGACGAGAGCCGCAACGGCCACCGGATCATCGGCCACGGCGGCGACACCAACTTCTTCCACTCGCACCTCCAGCTCTACCCCGGCGGCGGCGCGGGCAAGGGCACCGGCCTGTTCGTCTCGTTCAACAGCACCGGCGTCGACCGCGGCGTGCAGGGCGTGCGCAACGCCGTCCTGAACGGCTTCGCCGACCGCTACTTCCCGAAGGGGACCAGCACCGGGGGCGCCCCCGCGATGGAGTACGACCACGACGCCGCCCCGCTCGCCCGCGACGAGGCCGTGAAGCTCGCCGCGCGCGTCCAGGGCGAGTACGACTCGTCCCGCCGCATGGACTCCACCCTGCTCTCCGCGATCGACCTGACCGGCCGCACCACCGCGACCGCCCGCGAGGACGGCACCCTGCTGTTCCAGCCCGGCCCCGCCTCCGAGGGCCCGGCCGTCTACGAGGCCATCGGCGAGCACACCTGGCGCGAGGTCGGCGGCCAGCGCGTGCTGGCCACCCGGACCGAGGACGGCCGCGTCACCGGCATCGTGTACGAGGACGCGTTCACCCTGCTGCCCACCCCGGCGCAGCGCTCGGCGGGCCTG
>NZ_JBQGCX010001136.1:0-3083 GCF_052038725.1 Actinosynnema sp. | reverse complement strand
GCGAGGTGCTCGGGGTCGCGCCGGTCGCGGCCGACGTCGACTTCTTCGCGCTCGGGGGGCACTCGTTGCTCGCCGTTCGGCTGGTCGCCGCCGTGCGTGCCTCGCTCGGGGTCGAGCTCGGGCTGGCCGACCTGTTCGACGCGCCGACGCCCGAGGCGCTCGCCGCCCGCGTCGACGCCGCCGCGCCCGCCCGCGCCCCGCTGCGGCCCCGGCCCCGGCCGGAGCGGGTGCCGCTCTCGCCCGCGCAGCGCCGGTTGTGGTTCCTGCACCAGGTCGAAGGCGCGGGCGCCACCTACAACATCCCCCTGGCGCTGCGGCTCACCGGCACCCTGGACCGGGACGCGCTCCGCGCCGCCCTCGGCGACGTGGTCGCCAGGCACGAGAGCCTGCGCACGGTCTTCCCGCTCGTCGACGGCGAACCCGTGCAGCACGTGCTGCCCCCGGCCCCGCTGCCGCTGCCGGTCACCGCCACCACAGCCGACGCCCTCCCCGCCCTGCTCGCCGCCTCCGCCCGCCACGGGTTCGACCTCGCCGCCGACGTCCCGCTGCACGCCGAGCTGTTCAGCACCGGCCCCGAGGAGCACGCGCTGCTGCTCGTGGCGCACCACATCGCCTCCGACGGCTGGTCGATGGGAGCGCTCTCCCGCGACGTCGCCACCGCCTACACCGCCCGGCTGCGCGGCGCGGCCCCGGACTGGGCGCCGCTGCCGGTGCAGTACGCCGACCACGCGCTGTGGCTGGCCGAGACCGCCGGCGACGAGGCCGACCCGGACAGCCGGGCCGCGCGGGGGCTCGCGTTCTGGCGGCGCGCCCTCGCCGGGCTGCCCGAGGTGCTCGACCTGCCCACCGACCGGCCCCGCCCCACCACGACCAGCCACCTCGGCGGCGTCGTGCCGGTCGTGCTGCCCGCCGACCTGCACCGGGGCCTGCGCGCGGTGGCGCTCGACCGGGGGGCGAGCCTGTTCCTGGTGCTCCAGGCCGCGCTCGCCGCCCTGCTGGACAAGCTCGGCGCGGGCCGGGACATCCCGATCGGCACCCCGGTCGCAGGCCGCTCCGACACCGCCGCCGACGACCTCGTCGGGTTCTTCGTCAACACCCTCGTGCTGCGCGCCGACACCTCCGGCGACCCGACGTTCACCGAGCTGCTCGACCGGGTGCGCGAGACCGCGCTGGCCGCCTACGAGCACCAGGACGTGCCGTTCGAGCGCCTGGTGGAGGCGCTCAACCCGACCCGGTCCCTCGCGCACAACCCGCTGTACCAGACCCTCCTCGCCCTCCAGCACGACCCGCTGGGCCCGTTCGACCCGCCCGGCCTGACCGGCGTCGCCGAGCTGGTGCACACCGGCACCGCCAAGTGCGACCTGAGCCTGATCCTCACCGAGACCACCACCGCCGACGGCGCGCCCTCGGGCGTCACCGGCAGCGCCGAGTACAGCGCCGACCTGTTCGACCGGGACACCGCCGAACTGCTCGTGCGCCGCTGGCTCGACCTGCTGCGCCAGGTCGTCGCCGACCCCGGCAGGCGGCTGAGCGCGTTCGCCGTGCGCACCGCCGCCGAACGCCCCACCACCCCCCAGGTAACCCACCGCCCGCGCGGCGCGCTGCACGCCCTGTTCGAGGCGCGCGTCGACCGCGCCCCGGACGCCGTCGCCGTCACCTGCGACGGCGCGGCCCTGACCTACGCGGAGCTGGACGCCCGCGCGAACCGGTTGGCGCGCCTGCTGGTCGAGCGCGGGGCCGGACCGGAGCGGCTGGTCGCCCTGTCGCTGCCGCGCTCGCTCGACCTGGTCGTCGCGGTGCTCGCCGTGCTCAAGTCCGGCGCGGCGTACCTGCCGGTCGACCCCGGCTACCCGCCCGCCCGCGTGGCGTTCCTGCTCGACGACGCGCGCCCCGCCCTGCTGGTCACCGCGGGCGGGACCGCCCAGGAGCACGCGCTCGACCTGGACGCCGTCGACCTGGACGCCGTCGACTGGGACGCGCTCGACCCCGCCCGCCCCGCCGTCGCCGTCCACCCGGAGTGCGCGGCGTACGTGATCTACACGTCCGGCTCCACCGGCACCCCCAAGGGCGTCGTCGTCCCGCACGCCACCGTGGTGCGCCTGTTCGACGCCACCGACCACTGGTTCGGCTTCGACGAGCACGACGTGTGGACCCTGTTCCACTCCTACGCGTTCGACTTCTCCGTCTGGGAGCTGTGGGGCCCGCTGCTGCACGGCGGCAGGCTCGTCGTCGTCCCGCACGGGACCAGCCGCTCGCCCGAGCGGTTCCTGGAACTCCTGGAGCGCGAGCGCGTCACCGTGCTCAACCAGACCCCGTCCGCGTTCCACCAGCTCGACCGCGCCGAGCGCGAGCACCCCACCACCCTGGACGCCCTGCGCTACGTGGTGTTCGGCGGCGAGGCGCTCGACCTGCCGCGCCTGGCGGACTGGTACTTCCGGCACGCCGACGACGCGCCCGCGCTGGTCAACATGTACGGCATCACCGAGACCACGGTGCACGTCACCCACACCGCGCTCGACCGCTCCCGCGCCGTCCCCGGCGCGCCCAGCGACATCGGCGCGGCCATCCCCGACCTGCGCGCCCACGTCCTGGACGCCCGGCTCAAGCCCGTCCCGAACGGCGTCACCGGCGAGCTGCACATCTCCGGCGCCGGCCTCGCGCGCGGCTACCTGAACCGGCCCGGCCTGACCGCGACCCGCTTCGTCGCCGACCCGTTCGGCGAGCCGGGCAGGCGCATGTACCGCACCGGCGACCTCGCCCGCCGCAACCGCCACGGCGCGCTGGAGTTCCTGGGCCGCGCCGACCACCAGGTGAAGGTGCGCGGCTTCCGCATCGAGCTGGGCGAGATCGAGGCCGCGCTGGCCGAGCACCCCGAGGTCGCGCAGGCCGTCGTCGTCGCCAGGCAGGACCGCGCCGACGACACCCGGCTCGTCGCCTACACCGTCGCCACCCCCGGCGCCCACCCGCGCCCCGACGCCCTGCGCGCCCACCTCGCGCAGCGGCTGCCCGCGCACATGGCGCCCGCCGCGTTCGTGCCGCTCGACGCGATCCCGCTGACCGGCAACGGCAAGCTCGACCGCAAG
>NZ_JBQGCX010001135.1:0-1818 GCF_052038725.1 Actinosynnema sp. | reverse complement strand
GCGTCGGCGGAGCGCAGCAGCGCGGGCACCTCCTCGCGCCGCACCCGGCCGGGCAGCCGCACGCGACTGGCGACGCCCAGCTCGGCGGCGCGGGCCCGAGCCCGGTCGATGCCGCGCGCGTCCCCGCCCAGCACCACCAGTTCCGCCTCGGGCAGCGACCGCAGCGCCCACAGCAGGTCGTCGACCCCGCGCTCCGGGGCCAGGTCGTTCACCGCCACCAGCCGCTGCGGGGCCCAGCGCGGCGCGGCCGGGCCCTCGGGGTCGAACCGGGCGCGGTCCACCCCGGACGGCACCACGGAGATCCGCTGCCTCGGCACGCCCAGCCTCGCCAGCTCGGCCAGCTCCGCCCCGCTGGACGCGATCACCGCCGCGGCCTCCTTGCCCACCAGGCGCTCGGTGCTCGCCCGCTGCGGGTCGGAGCCGGGGTCGGCCAGGGAGTGGAAGCTCTGCACCACGGGCGTGCCCGTGCGGCGGGCGCCCAGGAGCGCGGCCAGCCCGGAGGTCCAGTGGTGGGCGTGCACGACGTCGGGGGCGTCGTCCTGCCAGCGGCGGGCCAGCGCGCGGGCGAAGTCGCCGAGGTGCGCGGACGGGTCGGCCGCCCGGCGGGCCACCGCCGACAGCTCCACCACCTCGTAACCGCGCGCCCGCGTGGCCTCCCGACCGGCCTCGCCCGACGTGTGCACCACGACCTCGTGGCCCGCCGAGGCGAGCGCGGCGGCCAGTTCCGCCACGTGCACCCGCAGCGCGCCGCCGTTCCCGGCGTGCAGGGGGTTGGCTGATTCGGACACCAGGGCGATCTTCACGGGTGCACCTCTCGGTTGCCGGTCGACTGGCGAGCCCGGCTGGGCAGAGAGGAACCACGACGAAGACGACAGCCCTCACCCAGCCGGTGAAACGGCTGCTGGGCTGAACCGTCCGCAATCCAACCGTAACCGAACGGCCGTCCGGTGCAACTCGCACACGGGTGGGATGACGCACGGTTGCGATCACCGCTGGACGGGGTAACCCGCGCGCACCACACGGAGGGAGCGACGCATGACCAGCGCAGGCATGACCGCCGCCGAGCTGCACACCTCGATCGCCACCGCCGCGGAGGCCGGGGTGGTGGTGGACGGGGCCGAGTCGGGCGAGCTGCCCACCGGTCTCCCCGCGCACCTGGGCGGCCGGGGCGGCGGGTGGGCGCCCGAGGACCTGTACGCCGCTGCCCTCGCCTCCTGCCTGCACCAGACCGTCGTGCGGATGGCCGCGAGCGGCGGGCACAGCACCACCGGGAGCTCGGTGAGCGCGGCCGTGGGGCTGCGGCACGACGGGGCGGAGCGGCTGGACTTCGAGGTGCGGTTCAAGGTCGAGCTGCCCGGTGTCGCGGACGAGGCGGCGCGGCGGGACCTGGTCGACCTGTCCGTCTCGCACTGCCCGATGGTGGGCGGCTGGCCGGTTGACGTCGCGTGATCCCCGTCCGACGGGCGGGTGTCACCCGGTAGAGAACCGGAGCGGCGCGGGCGCTGTGTTCTTCAACGTCCCCGCGCCGCTCCGGGGCGAACCACCAGGGGTGATCCTCGCCGCAGTAGAACGCGCGCACGCGGCACCAGCGTGGTACCCGACATCCCCTGCGGCCAATCACCGGATCGGCGACCTCTTCCGCCGGGGTCGGCGGCGCGGCTCAGCGGTGCGGGTGCTCGCCCGCTTGGCCCTCGCCGAACTGCTCCGGTCCGGGGTAGGCGCCCCTGGCCCGCTCGACGGCGGTCGTCGCGATCCCGAGCGCCGCCATGCCGAGGCCGAGCGCCAGGTGCAGCAGGTTGTCGGCGGCGTTGAACGGCA
>NZ_JBQGCX010001134.1:0-16161 GCF_052038725.1 Actinosynnema sp. | reverse complement strand
AGTCAAGACAGAAAAGAGCCGCGCCACCCGGTAGAGGTTGACCCGGCTCTTCGGGGAAGGGCTCAGTAAGTGATCGCCACGGCCGGGGGGGCCAGCAGGGCGCCGACGTCCGCCCGGAACAGCGAGCCCTGCAGGCCGTCGACCACCCGGTGGTCGAAGCTCAGCGCCAGCTGGCACACCTTGCGCGGCACCACCTGGCCGTCCACCACCCACGGCATGTCGCGGATCGCGCCGAGCGCGAGGATGCCCGACTCGCCGGGGTTGAGGATGGGCGTTCCGGTGTCGACGCCGAACACGCCGACGTTGGTGATGGTGAACGTGCCGCCGACCATGTCCGAGGGCTTGGTCCTGCCCTCGCGCGCGGTGGTGGCCAGCTCCTCCAGGGCGACGGCCAGCTCGCGCAGCGACATCCGGTCCGCGTCCCGGACCTTCGGCACCACCAGCCCGCGCGGGGTGGCGGCGGCGATGCCCAGGTGCACGTAGTCCTTGTAGACGATCTCGCCCGCCGGACCGTCCCAGGCGGCGTTCACGTCCGGCGTCCGCCGCGCGGCGAGCACGACGGCCTTGGCCGCGAACGCCAGCGGGGTCAGCTTGACGCCCCGGAACTCCGGGCTGTCCTTGAGCCTGGCCCGCAGCTCCATCATCGGCGTGACGTCGACGGTGAGGAACTCGGTGACGTGCGGGGCGGTGAACGCGCTGTCCACCATCGCCTGCGCGGTCGCCCTCCGGACGCCCTTGACCGGCACCCGGCGCTCGCGCGCGCCGCTGTCCGCTGTGGACTGGGCGGGTTCCGCGACCGGCGCGGCCAGCGAGGCCTCGACGTCCTCGCGGGTGATCACGCCGCCGGGACCGGAGCCGGTCAGCGCGCGCAGGTCGACCCCGAGGTCCTTGGCCAGCTTGCGCACCGGCGGCTTGGCCAGCGGGACGTGCCCGCCTTGCGGCGCAACGGGTTCCGCCACCGCCACCGGGGCGGCCACGGGCGCGGGAACCGCGGGCGCGACCGGGGCGGGCTCCGGGACCGAGGCCGCCGGAAGCGGGTTCCCCTTGCGGGGGCGGCGCTTCGCCGCGCCGGACTTCGGCCCGTACCCGACGAGCGTGGGCACCCGGCCGGACTCCTCGACCGCGACCCCGTTGACCGGGGCGGGCGCCGGAGCGGGCGCGGGCGGCGCCCCGGTCGGGTCGACGTCGATGGTGATGATCGGCGTGCCCACGTCGACGGTCTGCCCGACCCGCACGAGGACCTCGGTCACCACCCCGTCCCACGGGCAGGGCAGCTCGACGGCCGCCTTCGCGGTCTCGATCTCCACGATGACCTGGTTGACCTTGACCGCGTCACCGGGCCGCACGTGCCAGGTGAGGATCTCGGCGTCGGTCAGCCCCTCGGCCGTGTCCGGGAGCGGGAACTGCTTGTACTGCGGCACGATCTCCCCCTCACCAGGCCATCGAGCGGTCTGCGGCGTCGAGCACCCGGTCGAGGTCGGGGAGGAACTCCTCCTCCAGCTTCGCGGGCGGGTAGGGCGTGTCGTACCCGGTCACCCTGAGCACCGGCGCCTGGAGCGAGTAGAAGCACTCCTGCTGCACCTGGGCCGCGATGTGGCTGGCCAGCGACGCCTCGCCGGGCGCCTCGGACACCACGACGAGCCTGCCGGTGCGCCGCA
Source organism: Actinosynnema sp. (assembly GCF_052038725.1). NCBI lineage: Bacteria > Bacillati > Actinomycetota > Actinomycetes > Pseudonocardiales > Pseudonocardiaceae > Actinosynnema > Actinosynnema sp. Next base: position 14,503 of record NZ_JBQGCX010001134.1, on the reverse strand, counting down.
CCGACTCGTAGACGGGGCCGAGGTCCAGCGGCGAGAGCGACCGCAGGTCCACCACGGCCAGCGAGCGCCCGTCCTCCTCGGCTGCCGCGGCGGCGTCGAGGGCGGTGCGCACCACGGGCCCGTACGCCGCGATCGTGACGTCCGTGCCCTCCCGCAGCACCCGCGAGGCGAACAGCGGACCGGGGGCCGCGGTCGTGTCGACCTGCCCCTTCTCGTAGTAGCGCCGCTTCGGCTCGAAGAACAGCACCGGGTCGTCGCAGGCGATGGCCTGCTGGATCATCCAGTGCGCGTCGGCCGGGTTCGAGCAGGTGACGACCTTGAGGCCCGCGGTGTGCGCGAAGTACCCCTCGGGCGACTCGGAGTGGTGCTCGACCGCGCCGATGCCGCCGCCGTAGGGCACCCGGATGACGATGGGCAGCTTGAGCCTGCCCTGGGTGCGGTAGTGCAGCTTGGCGACCTGGCTGACGATCTGGTCGAACGCCGGGAAGATGAAGCCGTCGAACTGGATCTCGCACACCGGCCGGTAGCCGCGCAGCGCGAGGCCCACGGCGGTGCCCACGATGCCGGACTCGGCCAGCGGGGTGTCCAGCACGCGCTGCTCGCCGAAGTCCTTCTGCAGCCCGTCGGTGATGCGGAAGACGCCGCCGAGCTTGCCGACGTCCTCGCCCATGACGATGACCTTCGGGTCGGCCTCCATCGCGGCGCGCAGGCCGGAGTTGATCGCCTTGGCGATGGTGAGGGTCTGCACGGCGGCGGGCGCGCCCGCGTCCGCGCGGTCGACGGTCGGCGCGGCCATCAGCGCTCACCTCCGAGGAAACCGGCGTGGTAGGACAGGAACTCCTCGCGCTGGGCGTCCACGACCGGGCTGCCCTCCGCGTACACCTGGCTGAAGATCCGCTCGGCGGGCGGCGCCTCCAGCGACGAGCAGTGCTCCCGCAACCGGGCGCCCAGCTCCTCGGCCTCCAGCTCGACCTGGTCGAAGAACTCCTGGTCCGCCCACTGCTGCTTGACCAGGTGCACCTTGACCCGCTCGATGGGGTCCTTGAGCTTCCACAGCTCCAGCTCGTCGGAGAGCCGGTAGCGGGACGGGTCGTCCGAGGTGGTGTGGGCGTCCATCCGGTAGGTGAACGCCTCGATCAGGACGGGGCCGTTGCCGGTGCGGCACTGGTCGAGCGCCCAGCGCGTGACGGCGAGGGTGGCGAGGACGTCGTTGCCGTCGACCCGGATGCCGGGGAAGCCGTAGCCGCGCGCCCGCTGGTAGAGCGGGAGCCGGGACTGGCGCTCGGTGGGCTCGGAGATGGCCCACTGGTTGTTCTGGCAGAAGAACACCACCGGCGCGTCGTAGACGGCCGCCCAGACGAAGCCCTCGTGCACGTCGCCCTGGCTGGTGGCGCCGTCGCCGAAGAACGCCATGGTGGCCTCGCCGCCGTCGTCGCCCACGGCGCCGTCGAACCGCTGGCCCATGGCGTACCCGGTGGCGTTGAGCACCTGGTTGCCGATGACGATCGTGTAGGGGTGGAAGCGGTGCTCGACCGGGTCCCAACCGCACTGGTCGGTGCCGCGGAACATGCTGAGCAGGTCGGTCGGGGGCACGCCCCGGCACCAGGCGACGCCGTGCTCGCGGTAGCTGGGGAACGCCATGTCCCGCGCCCGCATCGCGCGACCGGCGCCGACCTGCGCGGCCTCCTGGCCGAGCAGGGGCGCCCAGAGGCCGAGCTCGCCCTTGCGCTGCAGCGCGTTGGCCTCGCGGTCGACGCGGCGGACCAGGACCATGTCGCGGTACAGCCCGCGCAGCTCCTCGGCCGTGACGTCGACGTCGAAGTCGGGGTGGTGGACCCGCTCGCCCTCGGGGGTGAGCAGCTGCACCAGGTCGGAGCCGCCCTCGTCCGTGGCCTTGAGACCGGCGATCACCTGTTCGGCGGTCGGCGCGGCCCCGGTCGCCGGAACTGCGTCCGGACCGGGGTGCGTCCATTCTTCTGGGGACGACATCGACCTGACTCCCTACGTCTAGGAGGCCGCCCGGTCGCTCGTGACGACCGTCCGCGGCTCGGCCCGCCGGTCGTCGGCGACCCCGGTGAGGGCGGCCCGACAGCCGTCGGCACTGACGGTGTTCTCATCCACATCCTGACACGGAATCACTCAAACCGGTGAGACCTGTCCCATTTTTCGGCAGGACGCACAACAGTCTGAGCAGCACAAACAGTAGGAAGGCCTATCTTTGGACCACCGATCACCGCGTTCGGAAAGCGAACACTACTGTCCCGGTTATCGCTTGTTAACAGAGCGCGTTCGGGGTGCCGCAGCGCGCGGCCGTGTCAGGATCAGGGGGTGGATCGATCTGCGTTGACCCGTACCGTCCGAAGCACCTGGGACGAGGACGTCCTGCCCAGCCTGACCGGGCTCGTCGCCGTGCCCGCCGTCTCCCCGGCGTTCGACCCGGACTGGGAGGCGAGCGGCCACCTCGACGCCGCCGTCGAGCACGTGCGCGCCTGGCTCGCGACCCGCGACCTGCCCGGCGCGCGGGTGGAGGTGGTCCGCCTGCCGGGACGCACCCCGCTGCTCCTGGTGGACGTGCCCGCCACGGCGGGCGACGACACCGTGCTGCTCTACGGCCACCTCGACAAGCAGCCGCCGGTCGCCAACTGGTCCGAGGGCCTGGACCCGTGGACCCCGGTCGTGCGCGACGGCAGGCTCTACGGCCGGGGCTCGGCCGACGACGGCTACTCCGGCTACGCGGCCGTCACCGCCATCGAGGCGGTGCGCGCGGCGGGCGGGCGGCACGCCCGGTGCGTGCTGCTGCTGGAGACCAGCGAGGAGTCCGGCAGCCCCGACCTGCCCGCCTACCTGGAGCACCTCAAGCCGCGCCTGGGCGACGTGTCGCTGGTCGTGTGCCTGGACTCGGGCGGCAACGACTACGAGCGGATGTGGCTGACCACCTCGCTGCGCGGCCTGGTGCAGGTCGCCGTGACCGTGCGCGTGGTCGAGGGCGGCCTGCACTCCGGCATGGCCAGCGGCATCGTGCCCAGCTCGTTCCGGATCGCCAGGCAGCTGCTGGACCGGCTGGAGGACTCGGCCACCGGCGAGATCCACCTGGCGGAGATGCACGTCGACGTGCCGGAGAACCGGGTCGACGAGATCCGCGAGGCGGTGGCCGCCGCGCCGGGCTCGCTGACCGGCGCCGTGCCGTGGGCGGGCGGCACCGGGCCCGTGGACGAGGACGAGGTGCAGCTGGCGCTCAACAACGGCTGGCGGCCGACCCTGTCGATCACCGGCGCGGACGGCCTGCCCAAGCCGGAGGACGCGGGCAACGTGCTGCGCCCCTCCACCACGCTGGTGCTCAGCTTCCGGCTGCCGCCGACCGCCGACTCGGCCGCGGCGCTGGCCGCCGTGGAGCGCGCGCTGACCACCGACGTGCCGTACGGCGCGGTGGTGGAGCTGTCGCGCACCGAGCACGCGTCCGGCTGGAACGCGCCGGAGCTGGCCCCGTGGCTGCGCGAGTCGCTGGACCGGGTCGGCGCGGACGTGTTCGGCTCGCCGTGGCGGACGGTGTCGCTGGGCGGGTCGATCCCGTTCATGGGCCTGCTGCACGAGGCGTACCCGGCGGCGCAGTTCCTGGTGACCGGCGCGGTCGGCCCGGACAGCAACTGCCACGTGCCCGACGAGTGGCTGAACCTGGCGCACGCCGCGCGGATCACCGAGGCGGTCGCGCTCGTGCTGGACGCCCACACCCGCAGGTGAAACCCGGCCGCCCCCGCCCGCTCCCCGGCGGGCGGGGGCGGCGGCGCTCCCGATCACCGGTGATCGCGCGCGAGAGCGGTCCGCGCAGGTCCGGGGTGGTTACTGAGCCGTTCGCCGCGCCCGGTTAACCCGTACGGGTGGGCACCATTACGCAACCGAGAGGGAACCGGCGCACCGGATCGATGTCGCACACTGGGCCCGTGACCGAGCAAAGGCTGGAAGCCGAGCGGGCCAGGTTGGCCGTCTCGGACTCGCCCACCGCACCGTGGCGCCTGTGGGGCCCCTACCTGGCCGGGCGCCAGTGGGGGACGGTCCGCGAGGACTACTCCGCGGGCGGTGACGCCTGGACGTCGTTCCCGTTCGACCACGCGCGCTCGCGCGCCTACCGGTGGGGCGAGGACGGCATCGCGGGCATCTGCGACGTGCACGGGTTCCTCAACCTCGGGCTCGCGCTGTGGAACGGCCGCGACCCGATCCTGAAGGAGCGGTACTTCGGGCTCACCAACAACGAGGGCAACCACGGCGAGGACGCCAAGGAGCACTGGTGGGTCGTCGACGGGACGCCCACGCACTCCTGGATGAAGGTGCTCTACCGCTACCCGCAGGCCGAGTTCCCCTACGCCGAGCTGCGCTCGATGTCCGCGCACGCGACCAGGCAGGACCGGGAGCCGGAGCTGTCGGACAGCGGCGCGCTGGACGAGAACCGGTTCTTCGACGTCGAGGTGACCTACGCCAAGGCGGGGCCGACCGACGTGTGCGCGGTGCTGACCGCGACCAACCGGGGGCCGGACGCCGCGCCGCTGCACCTGCTGCCGCAGCTGTGGTTCCGCAACACCTGGGCGTGGGGCCGCGACGACCGCAGGCCGCACCTGACCGCGTCGGCGCAGGACGGCTGGTCGCGGGTGACCGCCGAGCACGGCGCGCTGGGCCGGTACACGCTGCACGTCGAGGGCGCGCCGGTGCTGCTGGTGACCGACAACGAGACGAACGAGGTGGCCCTGTTCGGGGCCGCCGAGAACCCCACCCGCTACACCAAGGACGGCGTCGACCGGCACGTCGTGTCCGGCGAGGCCGGGGCCTGCCAGGTCGTGGGCCCCGGCGAGCGCAGCGCGCCCGGCACGAAGGCGGCGGCCTGGTACTCGTTCGGGGCGGTGCAGCCGGGCGAGTCGGTGACCGTGCGGCTGCGGCTGGTGGAGGGCGACGGGCACCCGGACGCGTTCGGGCCCTCGTTCGGCGAGGTCGTGGGCGCGCGCTCGGCCGAGGCCGACGAGTTCCACCGCACCGACCTGGACCCGGTGCGCGCGGGCGTGGTGCGCCGCGCGATGGCCGGGCTGATGTGGACCAAGCAGCACTACCGCTTCCGCACCCGCGACTGGCTGGAGGGCGACCCCGGCAAGCCCGCCGCGCCGACCTCGCGCAAGAGCCCGCACGCGCGCAACTCGCACTGGCGGCACTTCGACGTGGCCGACGTGATCTCCATGCCGGACGAGTGGGAGTACCCCTGGTTCGCGGCGTGGGACCTGGCGTTCCACACCGTGCCGTTCGCGCGGGTGGACCCGGCGTTCGCGAAGGAGCAGCTGCTCCTGCTGTGCCGGGAGTGGCTGATGCACCCCAACGGCCAGCTGCCCGCCTACGAGTGGGAGTTCGGCGACGTGAACCCGCCGGTGCACGCCTGGGCGGCGCTCCAGGTGTACCGGTCGGAGCCGACGCCGGACCGCAAGTTCCTGGCCAAGATCTTCCACAAGCTGCTGCTGAACTTCTCCTGGTGGGTGAACCGCAAGGACGCCGACGGCAGCTACCTGTTCGAGGGCGGGTTCCTCGGCATGGACAACATCGGCCCGGTGAACCGGTCGGAGCCGATGCTGGGGCAGTGGCGGCTGGAGCAGTCCGACGCGACCTCGTGGATGGCGGCGTACTCGCTGCACATGATGGAGATGGCGCTGGAGCTGGCGCGGGTCGACGACTCGTACGAGGACGTGGCCACGAAGTTCGTGGAGCACTTCCTGAGCATCGCGGACGCGGCGGCGCAGTTCGGCTCGGGCGGGCGCGGGATCTGGGACGAGACGGACGGCTTCTGCTACGACGTGGTGTCGCGGCGGCTGCCGGACGGGTCGGTGGAGTCCAAGCCGGTGCGGGTGCGGTCGATGGTGGGCCTGATCCCGGTGCTGGCGTGCGCGGTGCTGGAGCCGTGGGTGGACGCCGAGGTCCCCGGCTTCACCCGCAGGCTGGAGCACCTGATGGCGCGCAGGCCGGAGCTGGCGCGGTTCATCACCCGCGAGCCGGACGGGCGGGCGCTGCTGTCGCTGCTGGACGAGCGCAAGCTGCGGCTGGTGCTGACCCGGATGCTGGACGAGGGCGAGTTCCTGTCGCCGCACGGCATCCGGTCGCTGTCGGCGGCGCACCGGGAGGGCCTTGAGGTGCAGATCGCCGACCAGGAGCACCGGATGGGCTACGAGCCGGGCGAGTCGCACACGCCGATGTTCGGCGGCAACTCGAACTGGCGCGGCCCGGTGTGGTTCCCGACCAACGCGCTGCTGGTCGAGGCGCTGCGCACGATCGAGTCGTTCCACCGGGGGAGGTTTCACGTGGAACTCCCCACCCGCTCGCAGCGGCAGGTGACGGCCGGGCGCGCGGCGGACGAGCTGGTGGGCAGGCTGGTGTCGCTGTTCCTGCCGGACTCGGACGGGCGCAGGCCCTCGGACGGCAAGCGGGTGGAGTCGACGGACTCACCGCTGTGGCGCGAGCACGTGACCTTCAGCGAGTACTTCGACGGGGACACCGGCGAGGGCCTGGGGGCCACTCACCAGACCGGGTGGACGGCGCTGGTCGCCTCGCTCCTGACGGACCGACGTCACACCACGAACCAGTGACCACGAATTGCGGTCTATCCCCCGTATGAGCGCACATCCTTCACCCGAACGGTGTTTGTAACGAAAAAACCGTAGACAGACGCGCTCCGTAACAATCACGTGCTGTCATCAGTGTCCCCCGAGTGGCAGTATGCCGAACACTCAACCAAAAGAGTTACGAGGAGTGACACCGTGACCCGTCGATCCAGGCACGCCGTGCGCGCCCTGCTTCCGGTGCTCGCCCTGGCCGCCACCGCGACCGGGTGTGCGACCAAGGTGGACACCTCCACGGGCGGTGGCAACGAGATCAGCCTGGTCCAGGAGGGCAAGCTGGTCACCTGCACGCACATGTCGTACGAGCCCTTCCAGTTCACCCAGAACGGTGAGACGGTCGGGTTCGACGTCGACCTGGTCAACCTCGTCGCCAAGGAGCTGGGCGTCACCCAGCAGATCTTCGACACCCCGTTCGAGAACATCACCTCGGGCACGGTGTTCAGCACCGGCGAGTGCGACCTGGCTGCGGCGGGCATCACGATCACCGAGAAGCGCAAGGAAGCGATCGACTTCTCCGACCCGTACTTCGACGCCAGCCAGGCGCTGCTGGTCAAGAAGGACTCGGGCCTGAAGGACCTCGCGTCCCTCAAGGGCAAGGTGCTGGGCGTGCAGCAGGGCACCACCGGCGAGGAGTACGGCAACGCGAACGCCCAGGCCAACGGCTACGAGGTCAAGCAGTTCGAGGACCTGCCGCTGCTGGAGACCGCCGTGCGCACCGGTTCGATCGACGCCGCCATCAACGACAACGGCGTGCTGTTCGACTACGCCAAGAAGTTCCCCGAGACCGAGGTGACCGCCGAGTTCGACACCGGCGAGCAGTACGGGATCGCCCTGAAGAAGGGCAACACCGCGCTCAACGCCAAGATCGGCGAGGTCATCAAGAAGGCCAAGGAGAGCGGCGAGTACGACACGATCTACGAGAAGTGGTTCGGGAAGAAGCCGTCGAGCAACTGACTCGGGAACCAGCGGGGCCGGTGCGCGAGCACCGGCCCCGCGCCCGTCCGAACCTGAGGGAGTGAGATGGCACTGTCCAAGCGGCAGCGCGCCAAGGTCTTCCGGGGCGCGCAGTACGCGCTGCTCGTCGTCATCGCCGCCCTGATCGCGGTCGTGGCGGACTGGGAGGCGATCCGCAAGTCCTTCTTCGACGTCGAGACGGCGAAGGAGATGTTCCCCGAGGTCATCACGACCGCGCTGGTGAACACGGTCGTCTACACCGCGCTCGGCTTCGCCGTCGGCCTGGTCGCCGGCCTGGTGCTGGCGCTGATGAAGCTGTCGTCCGTCGGCCCGTACCGGTGGATCGCGACGATCTACATCGAGTTCTTCCGCGGGGTCCCCGCGCTGCTGGTGTTCGTCGCGCTGAGCGTCGCGGTGCCGCTGGCCTTCGGCCTGAAGTTCGACATCTACTCGACGGCCGCCATCGCGCTCGGCGTCGTCGGCGCCGCCTACATCGCGGAGACGATCCGCGCGGGCATCAAGGCCGTGCCGAAGGGGCAGCTGGAGGCCGCGCGGTCGCTGGGCATGTCCCAGGCGCGCACGACGGTCACCGTCGTGATCCCGCAGGCGTTCCGGATCATCCTGCCGCCGCTGACCAACGAGCTGATCATGCTCACCAAGGACTCCTCGCTGATCAGCATCATCGGGCTGATCGCGACCCAGCGGGAGCTGACCAAGTACGGCCGCGAGGTGCTGAGCCAGTCGCCGACGGTGACGCCGCTGCTCATCGCGGGCCTGTGCTACCTGATCATCACGCTGCCGCTGGGCTACCTGTCGCGGTGGATGGAGACGCGGGGCGCGGGCGGCAGCCGCAGCAAGAAGGTCAGCTCGCCGGAGTCCAAGGGTCTGGGGGTGTCGGCGTGACCGACGTCGTTGCTGAGGGCGGTGCGGCCGAGGGCGCCGCCGCCGAGGACATCGCGGTCGAGATCACCGGGCTGAAGAAGTCGTTCGGCCCGCTGGACGTGCTCAAGGGCATCGACCTCCAGGTCAGGCGCGGCGAGGTGGTGTGCGTCATCGGGCCGTCGGGCTCGGGCAAGTCGACGCTGCTGCGCTGCGTGAACCTGCTGGAGGAGCCGAGCGGCGGCAGGATCGTCGTGGACGGCGTCGAGCTGACCGACCCGGACGTGGACATCGACCGCGCCCGGACCCGCATCGGCATGGTGTTCCAGGGCTTCAACCTGTTCTCCCACCTGAACGTGCTGAACAACCTCACGGTCGCGCAGCGCAAGGTCCTCAAGCGGGACCAGAAGCAGGCCGAGGAGATCGCGCTGCGCAACCTGGAGCGCGTCGGCCTGTCCGAGAAGGTCGACGCCATGCCCGCGCAGCTGTCCGGCGGGCAGCAGCAGCGGGTCGCGATCGCGCGGGCGCTGTCGATGGACCCGGACGTCATGCTGTTCGACGAGCCGACCTCGGCGCTGGACCCGGAGCTGGTCGGCGACGTGCTCGCGGTCATGCGCCAGCTCGCCGACGAGGGCATGACGATGCTCGTGGTCACGCACGAGATGCAGTTCGCCCGCGAGGTGGCGGACAAGGTGCTGTTCATGGACGGCGGGTACGTCGTCGAGCAGGGCCCCGCCGAGCAGGTCATCGGCGACCCGCAGCAGGAGCGCACCAAGACCTTCCTGTCGCGGGTGCTCAACCCGAACCACCAGGTGTGACGTGGAGGGCGCGCGGCTGGACGTGCTCGACCCGAGCCCGCCGCGCGCCTTCCGCGTCCCCGCCGCCGAGCTGCTGAGGGCGCTGCCCGCCGAGGGCGGGTGGCCGCTGGCCAGGCGGCGCGGGACGGTGCCGCCGGTGCTGCGGGTGGCCGACCGGTTCGTCACCGGGCAGCTGGACCTGCGGGCCGTGGAGCTGAACTACCTGCTGGAGTTCGAGCGCTGCCGCTTCGAGGAGCCGCCGGACCTGCGGCAGGGCAGGCTGGCCGGGGTGCAGTTCACCGGGTGCTGGTTACCGGGGCTGCTGGCCAGGAATTTGAGCAGCGCCAACGAGTTCTCGCTCGTGGCCACCGCGTGCGCGGGTCCGGTGGACCTGACCGACGCGGACGTCGCGGGCTCCCTCTCCTTGCAGGACACCTGCATCGCGGTCGACGGCGGTGAGGCGCCCGCGCTGCACGCGGACCGGCTCAAGCTGGCGGGGGCGCTGCTGGCGCACCGGATCGAGGTGCGCGGCGAGCTGCGCATGGCGGGCGCGCAGATCGGCGGGAACGCCAACTTCAACGGCGGCGAGCTGGACAACCCCGGCGGGTACGCCCTGCGCGGCAACGGGATCCGCGTCGGCGGGAACCTGGTGCTCGGCGGCGGGACCGCGCGCGGCACGGTGTCGCTGGTCAACGCGCAGGTCGAGGCGAAGCTGACGCTGCGCGGGACGGTGCTGTCGGCGGGGCGGCGGGCGGACGTCGAGCTGGACCAGAGCGGGGACGCCGCGTCGACGCTCGTGCTGGACCGGGCGTCGGTCAACGGCGACGTGGAGCTGGACCACGGGTTCTCCAGCGCGGGCCCGGTGCGGGCGGTCAACAGCGCGATCGGCGGGACGCTGTCGCTGAGCCGGGGCCGGTTCGACGGGCTGGACGTCGCGGGCGGGCGGCGCGGTCGGGCGCTGCACCTGGACGGGGCGCGGGTCGACGGGGACGTCACCGGGCGCGCGGCCCACGTGCGCGGGCAGCTGCGGATGGTCGACGCGGTGGTGCGCGGGAGCCTGCTGCTCGACGGGTCCACCGTGGACAACCCGCGCGCCGACGCGGTGCTGGGCAACCGGTCGCAGGTCGGCAGCAACCTCGCGTTCCGCGAGGGCCAGGTCGCGGGCGGGATCGAGCTGCGGGCGGTGCGGGTGGGCGCGAACCTGGACCTGCGCGGCAGCCGCGTGGTCCAGCCGGGCAGCTACCGGCACCAGCGGGGGCGCAAGCCGTCGGTGGACGTGGGCGGCGCGGTCATCGGGCGGGACCTGATCTGCGCGGCCGGACCGGGGGCGGGCGGACCGGGGGAGTTCACCGCGCACGGCGGGGTGCGGGCGCGGCGGGCCCAGGTCGGGCGGATGGCGACGTTCGCCGGGTCGGTGCTGGGCGACCGGTTGGACGCGCAGGCGCTGAACCTGCTCGGGTTGCAGGTGCAGGACCTGGTGCTCACACCCGCCTCGGCGCCGCGCGGGGGCGTGGTGCTGCGGCAGACCAGGTGCGTGACGCTGGAGGACAACCCGGCCTTCTGGGACGCGACCGGGTGGATAGACCTGGAGGAGTTCCGGTACGACTCGCTGCGCGACCCCATCGACCTGCGGGACGACGGGGCGGTGGAGCAGCGGCTGCGGTGGCTGCGGCAGGCCATGCGGCGCTCGTACCGGCCGGGGCCGTACGACCAGTTCGCGGAGATGCTGCGGGCGGGCGGCAACGACGAGCACGCGGCGACCGTGCTGGTGGAGAAGCAGCGGCTGCGCTACCGGGCGCTGGCCGAGGGCAGGCGGTGGCTGCGCCCGCTGGTGCTGGTGTGGAGCTGGTTGCAGCGGTCGATGGTGGGCTACGGCTACCGGCCCGCGCGGGCGCTGGGCTGGCTGGTGGTGGCCTGGCTGCTGGGCGGGGCGTGGTTCGCGCTGGGACCGGACCTGGTGGAGATCAACTCCGATGACACGCTGCCGTGGAACGCGTGGCTGTTCACCATCGACCTGGTGGTGCCGATCGTGGACTTCGGCAACAAGAACCGGTGGCAGACGCCGGGCGCGTCGCAGTGGATCGCGTCGGGGCTGATCGTGCTGGGGTGGGTGCTGGCCACCACGGTGGCGGCGGGCCTGACGCGGATGCTGAAGCGTTAACCGGCTGCCCGCAGTTGTGCGGTGCGCGCCGCCGGGCGCGGGCGGAGGGTGGTGGCGTTCCCGCCGTACGCGGGCGACCGCCGCCGCCTGAGGGGGATCTCCCTTGGCACAGAACCGTTCCGAGCCGCGCTCCGAGCACCGCGCGCTGCTGGCCGTCGACATGGCGGGATCCAGTGCGCCGGACCGCACCGACCGGGCCATGGCACGCGCGCGCGACGCCCTGTTCGGCGCGCTGGAGAGCGCTTTCGACCGCAGCGCCGTGCCGTGGCGGGAGTGCGAGGTGGAGGTCCTGGGCGACGGGTGCGTGGTGCGGGTCCCGCCGCGCTTCCCCAAGGCCGCGCTGGTGCACCCGCTGCTGGGGACGCTGTCCGACCTGCTGCACGAGCACAACGAGTTCGCCTCGGCGTCGACGCGCGTGCGGGTCCGGGCCGTGCTGCACGCCGGGGAGCTGGCGGTGGACGGGCGCGGGATGACCGGCAGGACGCAGGTCGTGGTGGCGCGGCTGCTGGACTGCGCCGAGCTGCGGGCCGCGCTGGCGGACGCGCCGTCGGCCGCGGTGGCGCTGGCGGTGTCGGAGCGCTTCTACGAGGACGTGGTGGAGCAGGGCGGTCTCGGGATCACGCCGGACGACTTCTGGTTCGCGGAGGTCGGTGGTGCCGGGTCGCTGGCGGTCGCCTGGCTGACCGTGATCGGGGAGCGCGGGCGGGGCGCGCGGCGGCGGCGCGACGGGGCGCGGGACGCGGGAACCGGCCAGGGGACGGGTTCGGAGGCCCGCCCGGAGTCCGGCGCGCGGCGCGGCGCGGGCGCGGGGCCGGTCGGGCGGAGGCCCTCCGGCGGTTTCACCTTCAACGGCGCCACCACGTTCCACGGCGACGCCGTCGGGGGCGACAAGCACGTGTGGACGGACGAGCAGGGGAGGAACCGGTGAGCGCGGAACCGCTGTCCCAGAACGAGAGCTACGTCGGCCAACGACTGCTGTTCCAGCGCGCGCACGAGGTCGAGGTCACCCTGACCGACGCCATCGGCGGCTGGGGCGCGCGGAACCTGCTGCTGAAGGCGTTCGGCGGGGCCTTCCTCATCTTCTTCCTGGGGATGGGGGCGTCGGCCGTGGTGGGGGTCGCCGCGGCGGTGCTGGGCGACTCGGGCTTCACCCTGGGGCTGCTCAGCCTGATGACGTTCCTGCTGCCCTGGGCGTGGATGGCGGGGGTGCTCCTGCTGCCCCAGCACCGGGTGCTCAGCGACTGGCACCTGCTGCTGGACGGGCAGGCGCCGGTCGCGGAGACCGCCTACGGCGTGGTGTACCGGGCGCTGACCGCGGACCGGAGGATCCCGGCGGTGATCACACCGCGCCGGGTGGCGGTCGGGGACCCGGCGCCGGGGGTGCGCAACGTGCTGCGGGTGTCGCTGGGCCGGTACAGCGTCTACGTGTCGGTCTTCGCCTTCGGCAACGACCTGTACCTCGGGTGGACGATGTGGTTGCGGTTCCTGCCGGTCACGGCGCTCGCGCGCTGGCTCGGGTCCGTCCTGCGCGGGGACCGGGGACTGGCGGGCGCGATCGAGATGGAGCCGGTGAAGGCGTTGCGCGAGGCGGTGCACAACGCGCTGCGCGAGGCCGTGGAGGCCGCGGCGGTCGGGCGGGCCGTGCCGATCGTCGAGACGTTCGGGTACGAGGTGCCGCTGGAGCAGGAGGGGCAGTGGCGGGTGTCGGCGGGCGACCGGCGGGAGGTCGTCGCCGAGGCCGGGACGGGCGCGGTCGGGGGCGGGGCGTGGCTGTCGGTGAGCAGGCAGGTCGAGGTGTTCTCCGAGCGCGGCGAGGTGCTCGGGACCGCGGAGCCGGGCACCTCGTACGAGCTGCTGCGCGAGGACGGCGCGGGGCTGCTGGTGCGGGACTCCTCCGGCGCGGTCGCGGTGATCAGGGACCGCGACGCGGTGCTGCGGTGATCGAGCTGGCCCGGCGGGGCTTCGGCTGGGAGGCGCGGTTCGGGGCGCGGTTCGCCTCGGCCGTGGACCTGTCCGAGCTGGCCGGGTACTCGGAGCGGCTGCCGGACGCCCGGCGGGCCGGGGCGAGGCGGGAGAGCGCCGCGTACCTCGGCGCGCTCGGGCAGGCCGGGCCGGACTGCGAGTTCGCCCTGCACGGCGGTCCTGGCTGGTCCGGGATCACCGGGGTGCTGCGCGGGCCGTACCGGGAGGGCGTGGAGCGGGACGCCGAGCGGGTGCTGGAGCGGGTGCTGGCCGTTCCCGAGCACCTGGTGGCCGAGCCGGGCCTGCCCGAGCCGGACGCGCTCGAACCGCCGCGCGCCGGGTGGGTGGCGGAGCTGCGCAGGCGGCGCCTGGTCGCCCAGGCGACCAGGCCGGACGCCGGGACGCGCTACTACCTGGCCATGCCGCCGCTGGAGTCGGAGCCGAGGGTGTGGGACGAGCTGGTCGACCGGCTGCCCGAGGGGGTGCGGCTGGTGGTGGGGCTGCGGCCGGTGCGGGTCGAGCACGGGTTCACCGCGCGGCTCCGGTCGTACGCCGATCGGTACGCGGTGCTGGCCGCGCCCGGCGAGTTCTCCGGCGGCGGGGTGTACCGCGGGCGGCGGGTGCTGGCGGGCGAGCCGTTCGCGGCGGACGCGGCGGCGCTGTTCCGCGACGCCGCGGAGCGCTACGCGGGGTGGGCGTTCCGGTCGCGGGTGTCGCTGGTGGCGCCGGGCAGGCTCGCGCCCGCGCTGGTCAGCGCGCTGGAGCAGGCGGTGCGCGGGGTGCTGGTGGAGCCCGCGCCCCAGGACCGGGCGGCGGCGCTGCGCGCCCTGACCTCGTGGGACGGGCCCGCGTGGGGGGTCGACCCCGCGGTGCCGCCCGCGCTGGCGCCGCTGCGCGAGCTGGCCGACGCGGTGGACGCCGCCCAGGTGGCCTGGCTGCCGTCCGCGGCGACCGGGGTGCTGCGGTCGCTGCCGGTCACGCCGCCGCCACCGGGGCGGCGGACCGCGCGCGGGGTCGTGTTCGAGGGACCGGTGACGGTGGCGGGGGACCTCGTCGGCGGGGACAAGCACCGGTGGGGCGCGCCGCGCTGAGCCGCCGCCCCCGCTCGG